>NZ_JBYLHW010000160.1:0-1159 GCF_057747715.1 Bacillus sp. JST-5
TCTACGTCATACTTAATTGAACCGCCGTATACCGAACGGTACGTACGGTGGTGTGAGAGGTCGGGGGTTAGTCACCCCCTCCTACTCGATTGTGGGCTAATGCCACAATCCCAAACTCTTCACAATAGGTCCAGTTTTTGGCATTTTTAATGTCTTTTTTGGATGTACGTGTTTGTTCTTTTACATAGCTCCCATAAGGAATCAGAAACTCAAACCGGTGCTCTTTCTCATCACCAACTGCATATACATAGTTTTCTTCACTACCATAGCCTGCATCCGCAATAACTGTTTGGGGCATCGGTAATGAAGTGGACGCTAGCTTCTCCCAATGTGGGATAAAGCAACGTGTATCGGTTGGTCGTTGATGAATGGTATAAAACAAGATAAACTGATTCTCTGTCCCGATTTGCACATTATACCCCGGCTTCAGTTGACCATTTTTCATATGATCTTCTTTCATTCGCATAAAAGTTGCGTCTTTATCCGTTTTTGAATAGCTGTTACGATCGCCAATGATTTCATTCTGCTCCTTGTATTTGGCTAGTCGAGGCAAAAAATTTTCTCGAATCAGTTTTAAAGGTTTTTTCCATTTCTTGCGTTCTGCTCGTTTTTCCTTCCGAACTTTTGTATCGGATTCCTGTTCGATTTCCTCTGTTAGGATTTCGACTTTTTCTTCCAATTTTTGAACGATGGCTTCCAAGTTCTGTTCCGTGATTTCTGGATCTTCTTTCGCCTCTTTTTGTACTGTTCCTGCTTCTAATTGGGTTAATTCTTGAATGTACTGAAGTGTTTCTTGAATGTTTTCTCTTAACTTCGCTTCCAATTTCGAGGTGGATTTTTTCCACACGAAAGAATACTTATTGGCATTGGCTTCCATCTTAGTACCATCCAAAAAGTAGTTTTCCATCGTGATGTACTTTTCTTCAATCAACTTTCAGAATCATCGCTTCAAATAACTCATCCATTAGGACCTTCATCCGTCCCCTCGGAATTCGTTGATTGTCCGGAAATCTGGTTGTTGCATCGCTGAAAGCCACATGGCAGGAATATTTTCTTTAACGAGTTTTTCGATTCCTCGACAAGAATAAACCTTTTGAGAATAAGCATACAGAATGATTTTCAGCATCATTTTGGGATGATAGGAACTTCTGCCGCCGCC
>NZ_JBYLHW010000161.1:0-975 GCF_057747715.1 Bacillus sp. JST-5
ATTGTTACACAAAACATTAGATTTAAAGGAGCGTGTTCACATGGATAATAGAATTCTACAAGTATGGAACCCCATTAAGAATGTTTTAAGTGGTATCCCTAACATGTCATTATCTTATGGCAGTCAAGGATTAATTATTGTTTTAAAAGATTTTCAAGGTACGGAAGTTAAAGTAATATACGATGAGAAATCTCAATTATCTGATTGGGTGTGGGCTTATCGGAATACGGCTGAAATTGGGAGGACAGATTTAGCCAAGCTTGTTGATGATGCTTATAAAAAAGAAACCAACTTACCAAAAAAAGTATTTGTGTTCTTTAAAATGGTAAATTCCGATTATATAGCTTGGTACGATAGTTTAGGATCAATAAGTACCAGGACATTCCCAAACGCTGAACATCATCTTTATATGCACAATGATGGGGTACTAGAAATTATTTGTGATTACGAACCAAGGTTCATAGTAAATAAAAATTCATTAACCTAGGTATAATTCTAGATGAAGTTCCTCATTTTTACCATGGAATTTGATGTAGATATGCCTTTATTGAATGACTTTGTCGCTTTTAGAAGACTGTATCTTCATGTTTTTTTGATTTTATTTATGCATTTAACTTTACCACAAAAAGAAATTAAATTATTTTGCACAGGGCAAAATTCAGTATAAAACTTTTCAATGATTAAGGACTGACTCTGATATTTGTTCCATAGCAGTTAAGAATTTTCGCCATACCCTAGAGAGGAAAATGTAAGGGTGGATGAAAAAACTTAAATAGGAATTTTCTGTCAATACTATCAATCAAAAGATAAGTGGTAACCTCTTAAGGTTGGATGGTGCTATATATGTAGCTTGGTTTACGAATCCAATCCTTAAAAATGAATAGCCCTAGAATTGCTCTCTTTTTGTTTATATAGGGTCTAAAATCTTCAAGAAGAATTTCTCCATTGTGTGATATAGCTTTATATTTATCCAAA
>NZ_JBYLHW010000162.1:0-969 GCF_057747715.1 Bacillus sp. JST-5
CCTTGAGGCTAGCCCTAAAGCTATTTCGGAGAGAACCAGCTATCTCCAAGTTCGATTGGCATTTCACCCCTACCCACACCTCATCCCCGCACTTTTCAACGTGCGTGGGTTCGGGCCTCCAGTAAGTGTTACCTTACCTTCACCCTGGACATGGGTAGATCACCTGGTTTCGGGTCTACGACCTCATACTCATTCGCCCTATTCAGACTCGCTTTCGCTACGGCTCCGGTTCTTCACCTTAACCTCGCATGAAATCGTAACTCGCCGGTTCATTCTACAAAAGGCACGCCATCACCCATAAACGGGCTCTGACTACTTGTAGGCACACGGTTTCAGGTTCTCTTTCACTCCCCTCCCGGGGTGCTTTTCACCTTTCCCTCACGGTACTGGTTCACTATCGGTCACTAGGGAGTATTTAGCCTTGGGAGATGGTCCTCCCTGCTTCCGACGGGATTTCACGTGTCCCGCCGTACTCAGGATCCACTCAGGAGGGAACGAAGTTTCGACTACAGGGTTGTTACCTTCTCTGACGGGCCTTTCCAGACCTCTTCGTCTACCCCGTTCCTTTGTAACTCCACATTGAGTGTCCTACAACCCCAAAAGGTAAACCTTTTGGTTTGGGCTGTTCCCGTTTCGCTCGCCGCTACTCAGGGAATCGCTTTTGCTTTCTCTTCCTCCGGGTACTAAGATGTTTCAGTTCCCCGGGTATGCCCTCATTACCCTATGGATTCAGGTAATGATCCTACTCCATTACGAGTAGGGGGTTCCCCCATTCGGAAATCTCCGGATCAACGCTTACTTACAGCTCCCCGAAGCATATCGGTGTTAGTCCCGTCCTTCATCGGCTCCTAGTGCCAAGGCATCCACCGTGCGCCCTTCATAACTTAACCATTCTTTTTTCAAATCAAAGGGATCGATTTACTCGGTTGTTTCTTGCCTTCTTTCATTATCTAGTTTTCAAGGAACGAT
>NZ_JBYLHW010000163.1:0-923 GCF_057747715.1 Bacillus sp. JST-5
ACTGCATATACATAGTTTTCTTCACTACCATAGCCTGCATCCGCAATAACTGTTTGGGGCATCGGTAATGAAGTGGAGGCTAGCTTCTCCATATGCGGGATAAAGCAACGTGTATCGGTCGGTCGTTGATGAATGGTATAAAACAAGATAAACTGATTCTCTGTCCCCATTTGCACGTTGTATCCGGGCTTGAGCTGACCGTTTTTCATATGGTCTTCTTTCATGCGCATGAAGGTTGCGTCTTTGTCTGTTTTCGAGTAGCTGTTACGGTCACCGAACATTTCCTTTTGTTCTTTGTATCTTGCCATTCGGGGCAGGAAATCTTCCCGAATTTGTTTCACCGATTTCTTTAATTGACTGCGTTTTTTTCGCTTCTCTTTCCGAATGGATGTATCGGTCTCCTTTTCGATTTCTTCCGTTAGCGTTTCAACTTTTTCTTCTATTTCTTTTGCGATTTCCTCCAGGTTTTGTTCGGTGATCTCTGTATGTTGATCGCTTTCCTTTTGCCCTGTTCCGGCTTCTAATTGGGTTAATTCATGAATGTGCTTTAGTGTTTCTTGGATTTTTTCTTTTAATTTCTCTTCGAATTTCAAAGTGGATTTTTTCCACACAAAAGAATACTTATTGGCATTGGCTTCGATCTTAGTGCCATCCAAAAAGTAGTTTTCCATCGTGATGTAATGTTCTTTTATCAATTTGAGAATCATGACTTCAAAGAGCTCATCCATGAAAGCTTTCATCCGTTCCCCTCGGAACTCATTAATGGTGCGAAAATCTGGTTGTTGCATTGCTGAAAGCCACATGGCAGGAATATTTTCTTTAACGAGTTTTTCGATTCCTCGGCAGGAATAAACCTTTTGAGAATAAGCATACAGAATGATTTTCAGCATCATTTTGGGATGATAGGAACTTCTGCCGCCGCC
>NZ_JBYLHW010000164.1:0-880 GCF_057747715.1 Bacillus sp. JST-5
GTAAAATTCGATTAAGTCCCTTCACCAGTTCTTTGATGTCCATAAATAGCTTGTTCCTTGGACTCGTATATTCCTTAATCTTCATTTTCATCTTCTTCATGGCTTTCTTACTTGGAATATGAGACATGACATACACTTTCGAGCCTCCCTTATTCATCACAGGGAATTTCCGGTGATGTAGACCTAGAAAGTCGAATCCATTTGTGTTATCCCAGATATTAACGAGTTTGGATTTCTCCGTGTTGATTTCAAGGTCTAGTTTCTTCATGATGGCTTTTAATACTTTGATGCTCTCCAGCGCTTGGGTTTTCGTACGACACATAATCACAAAATCATCTGCGTATCGCACCAGTTCCCCCAAATGTAGGAACTTCCTCTTCCATATCGTGTCCATATAATGGAGGTAGATGTTTGCTAAAAGAGGCGAAATGACTCCGCCCTGCGGGGTACCCTTTTCGGTGTTATGAAACTGGCCATCTTCCATTACACCTGCTCTCAGCCATTTCCGAATCAGTTTCAATACTCGGCGATCACTGATTCTCATTTCGACTAACTTCATCAATTTTTCTTGATTGATATTGTCAAAGTACCCTTTAATATCTACATCTACTACCCAGTAATGGTTCCTACTCAACTTTCGAATCTTTGCGATGGCTTGGTGAGCATTTCTTTTCGGTCTGAATCCATAAGAACAGTCTTGAAAGTCTGCTTCAAAGATGGGTTCAATGACCATTTTTGTTGCCATCTGTACGACTCGGTCTTTTACCGTTGGAATTCCTAACGGTCTCATGCTTCCCTTGTTGTCTTTTGGGATATAGACCCGGCGAACAGGGCTTGGGTGAAACCTTTTCTGTTTGAGTTCTATATAGATCTCATTCAG
>NZ_JBYLHW010000165.1:0-785 GCF_057747715.1 Bacillus sp. JST-5
GTACGGTTTGATGAGGGGAAGCTGAGAGTAAAAGAGACAGCATGAGCTGTCCCTTTGAAATCAGTTTTCTACTCTACATATTTACAAATAAATAAATGAAATATTGCTTTTACCAACTGTTTAATTTTCTGAAAATATGTTATTTTTAAAAAAAGGAAAATTATAGGGGGAAGAATCATGACAGTTTTGGAAGAATTACAAACACTAGTACAAAAAATAAATCAAAATCCAGAGCATATAATAGGTGAAAAAAATAGAATATTTCAAATAAATTTAGAAGAAAGTGGGTCTTTTCAAATTATTTTAAAGGATGGGAATGTAGAAGTTATAGAAGGAAATGAATATGATGCTGAAGTAACTTTAAGTATGAGTGAGAAAAACTTTTCAAAATTATTAAAAGATGAATTAAATACAACAATGGCATTTATGACTGGAGGATTAAAGGTTGAAGGAAAAATAGGTTCAGCCTTAAAACTTCAAGAAATAGTAAAAAAATATCAAAATTAAACAGGAACCTGTAATGATTATACAGGTTCCTGTTTTTTATGTGCGCCCGGCATGTACATGAACTATAGGGTGTAAGTCCCGAACCCCGAAGACAGAAGTAGAGGTTAGCCAAGAGCAAGGGTGTCCGTGGTGACGCGGAATCTGAAGGAAGCTGGAGGCAAAACACCGGTCCGAGGAACACGAACCTCATATAAGGCTAGATATGATTGAGTGAGTTTGCATAACAAAACAAAGCTCTTTCTGTCGAAGGTCATATCGAGTAAATGAGGCGGATAGAT
>NZ_JBYLHW010000166.1:0-748 GCF_057747715.1 Bacillus sp. JST-5
CCCTTTATAATACTCAGGATACATTTCACCCCCACATTTTTCACATGCAAACATAGGAGGAGTTGTCGGATCTCCATCATCCATTAAATCGAAATCCCTTACCACGTTAATAGGAATCTCTTCTTTCTCATGACACGCCAAACAAACATAGCTGACGCTCTGTTGCTTGGACTGGTTTAGGCTTATGTTTTTCTTCTTTTTCTTTCCCTTTTTGCGGGTTTTTGATACCGGTGAGATCGTTAATCATCCTTTCTAAATAAGCTCTTGTAGTTTTGCATAAGGCTACCTTTATTTCTAATTTACCATTTTCAAGGCAGACTTCTCCCTTGTATTCATAGTAACATTCACACCTCTGACAAACGAGAGGGTCTTTCTTGCCACTGGCTACTATTCTTTCACGCCACGTCTGGCGACGTAAGGTTTTCTTAACTTTTACAACCCAACGTCTTGCTTTTTGTTGCCAAGTACTCAACACTTTTTTACACAAGTTTTTTGATCTTCTAGAATACATACCGTAATGCCGAATAGTTTTAAATTGCTCGTCTGGGATATGGCGAATTAAACGTGAAATAAATTCTTCGACACTTACGGTTTCGGATTTGTCTTTTCCGTCAGTTTTATCCTTATATTTGAACGTAACGAATTGCCCATCATATGCCTCAATCCGATTGATTCCAATCGCTGGTCGACGAATATAACGGCCAATATAACGAAGTTGTTCTTTTATTTTCCCCCTCTGTTTAGGTGC
>NZ_JBYLHW010000167.1:0-730 GCF_057747715.1 Bacillus sp. JST-5
AATAAATGTTTTATATAAAACTCCTTGAATCAATTACTTTCCTTAAAAAATATGTACAGTTTTGTGTTGACATTCCAAAATTTGGTTTATTAAAGTAGAGGTGTGTAGAAAATTTGAAATAAAAAATACATTGAATACTATAAAAGCTACTAAAAAGTTTAGAGGAGGATATAGCGAAATGAAAAGGACAATTTTTTTTGTTGCTCTAATTTGCTCATATTTGATTGCTGTATTTTTAAATTTTATTCCATCAATAAAAGACTCTACTATTAATATCGTAAATTTACTGGTATCTGTTTTATTTATGATTATTTTTCTAGTATCAATAAAAACTGGCTTGTCTAACAATAAAACAGAAAAAAAATTAAAAGTGTTCTTACTTTTAGGATCTGTGACTGGTCTATTTGTTTACTTTATAGCAATATTAGAAAATGCCTTTATGGAAAATATTATACACGATATAATCTCGGGTGTTTCATTTCCATTCTATATCTTGTTTATAACTCCATTTTTTGGATTTAATTATCTCTTTAATTGGTCTTATGAAATATTTTCTTTGTTAATTTCGTTAGTGTATGTTTTATCATTTTTTTAATAGTAACTTTTAAGAGAAGCAAAAAATGAAGTTTTCGGAAGTTTTAAAAGTGAAATATCGGATTGACCCCCTAAATTTGGACACATCCTATCTTATTTTAGGTTATTCTCAAAATTTCTCGTTTTTTCTTGGCAA
>NZ_JBYLHW010000168.1:0-729 GCF_057747715.1 Bacillus sp. JST-5
AAAGATAAGAAAGTATAAAAATTTGGGTCTACCACAGTCATTTAAGCTGTGGTATTTTCATTTTATGGAGACCAATATATTGAGAAGAATATTTTTTGATAAACACCAACATTGGGAAGCTTTCAAAAGAAAACACGGTGCTAAAATCCGCCCTATCGTAATTAAGGAGGTTGAGAAATTTCGAGATTGTGGGGATATCAAAAATGGATTTAAGTTATTTGTGTGTGAAGGTTGTCATGATGTGCGAAAGGTTCCTTACCGATGTAAAGGTCGATTTTGTACCACGTGCTCTGTTGGAGAAAGTGAAGAATGGAGTAGGTTACTTACTGAAGATGTTCTTCAGGTTAATCATCGGCACGTAATTTTTACGATTGATGAAGGACTAAGAGATGTATTTCTCCTTCACCGACATCTATTAAAAGATTTAATGGATGCTTCTGCAAGACTACTTACTGACTTCTTCAAAAAGAAAGCAAAGGTAACACCTGGGATTATTGCTGGACTCCACACTTTTGGTTCAAGGGTCAACTTCAATCCTCACGTACATATGTTAGTTACAATGGGTGGATTAACAGAAAAAGGAGAATGGAAGCAGTATGATTTCTTGCCATTTACGATGCTTCGTAAACAATGGCAAACGGTCGTATTAAAATTAATTAGAAACGGAGTTTCACCAAGAGAAAAGAAAAGAATCCAACCAAGACTTCAAAAGGCGTTCACCAATAATGG
>NZ_JBYLHW010000169.1:0-713 GCF_057747715.1 Bacillus sp. JST-5
TGGTGGAGCCTAGCGGGATCGAACCGCTGACCTCCTGCGTGCAAAGCAGGCGCTCTCCCAGCTGAGCTAAGGCCCCAATTAAGTAAGTAGTATATGAATGGTCGGGAAGACAGGATTCGAACCTGCGACCCCATGGTCCCAAACCATGTGCTCTACCAAGCTGAGCTACTTCCCGTTATGTTATATAACTGGCGCGCCCGACAGGAGTCGAACCCATAACCTTCTGATCCGTAGTCAGACGCTCTATCCAATTGAGCTACGGGCGCTAAATGGTGCCGAGGGCCGGACTCGAACCGGCACGGTAGTCACCTACCGCAGGATTTTAAGTCCTGTGTGTCTGCCAATTCCACCACCCCGGCAGGACTTTGGAGCGGAAGACGGGATTCGAACCCGCGACCCCCACCTTGGCAAGGTGGTGTTCTACCACTGAACTACTTCCGCAGAATGCGGGTGGAGGGACTTGAACCCCCACGCCTTGCGGCGCCAGATCCTAAGTCTGGTGCGTCTGCCAATTCCGCCACACCCGCAAATGGTGAGCCATGGAGGACTCGAACCTCCGACCCTCTGATTAAAAGTCAGATGCTCTACCGACTGAGCTAATGGCTCTCATTTTATATTTAGATGTTTTACGTGGTGCCGGCTGCAGGACTTGAACCCGCAACCTACTGATTACAAGTCAGTTGCTCTACCAATTGAGCTAAGCCGGCATATAA
>NZ_JBYLHW010000017.1:0-34718 GCF_057747715.1 Bacillus sp. JST-5
AAATACAAAAGCAAGTGGAGAAAAACGAGTCGTTTTTCTCCACTTGCTTCATTATTAGGGACTTATCGGACAGCCCCTTTTATTTTTATATTGAGTTCTAATATGAATTTGCAAGTTATCATAGTATTTTGCAACTTGAACTTGGTTGATTATCATTGAAAGTTGATGGTTCAAGGATAAAAAAAAAGTAGAAGTGAACGAAAAATCTTGCAACTCATATGGATATACTTGCAACCTAATCGTTCGAGGTGAAATTTTTCTAAAAGGGAAGGATTGGAGAACGCCAATCCTGACCGATTGAATGAATATTTGCAACTCTGACGGACAAATTTGTAAGTTTATGAAGCGAATTTGTAACTATTGAATAATTATTTGCAACTAGAAAACAACGTATTTGCAAGTGAGAGAAATAAATTTGTAACTTTCCAAAAATTTTTTGTAACTCGAGAGTTTGAATTTGCAAGTCAATATAAAATCTTGCAACTTGATTAATATTATTTGCAAGTGGAATACAGAGTAAGTGAAAATTATGCAAATCTCCTTAGCACTCACCTTACTTTTTATAAAGAAAAATGTTTTTGAACAATGAAACGTTTTAATTTGGACATAATAAAAAGGAACGAACATTTACATACGTGCGGAAGGAGAATTTTTAATGAATTTTGGGATGAATCAAAATCAGGAGGAGCAAAACCCACAAAAAGAAGAACAAAAACCTTCAGGATTAATAGAGAAAATTAAACAATTAGGACAAACGAATGTACCACAATTATCTCAAGATACAAATATTCATTGTTTAACCATTGTTGGCCAAATTGAAGGACATATACAACTTCCACCACAAAATAAAACTACGAAATATGAACATGTGATTCCCCAAATTGTTGCGATTGAACAAAATCCGAAAATAGAAGGATTACTAGTTGTACTAAATACAGTTGGAGGGGATGTCGAAGCAGGGTTGGCAATAGCCGAAATGCTTGCCTCATTATCGAAGCCGACAGTATCCATCGTTTTAGGAGGAGGTCACTCCATTGGTGTCCCAATAGCTGTTTCTTGTGACTACTCATTTATTGCTGAAACGGCAACTATGACCATTCATCCAATTCGTTTAACAGGCTTAGTCATTGGTGTTCCTCAAACATTTGAATATTTAGACAAAATGCAAGAACGAGTAATTAATTTTGTTACAAGGCATTCTAATATTAAAGAAGAGACATTTAAAGATTTAATGTTTGCTAAAGGAAATCTCACAAGAGACATTGGAACAAATGTGATTGGACCAGATGCTGTGAAATACGGACTTATTCATGAAGTAGGAGGAATCGGCCAGGCAATGAAGAAATTAAATGAACTTATAGAAATATCGAAAGAAAAAGGGATGGTCCAATGATTTTATATACGACCATGCCAAAAGAGTTTATATTTGAACAAGATTATCAACAAAATAATTTAGATGAAACAATTCTTTATAATGGGATTCCTCTATTAGTACAGAAAACGAATCTTCATGAATATGAAATTAAACGAGTATTAAGTACAAATCCTCAGCATTATTTATATTGTATACCAGGTCAAAAGATCACCTTTTAACTTTCCAATCAAATGTTCGGTTTTCCTTGAACATAAATAAAAATGATATGATATAATAAGGTTAACAGATAAGCAGCCGGACGAAAGGCTGCTTTCTTCATTCCAAGTTTGTTTAATAAGGTGATCAAATGCCAAAAAGAAAACGTAGAAAGTCTAAAACAAAAACGAGATTAAAACAAACAATTCAATTTGAAATTGGGGCACTACTGTTGTTAGCTTCTTCCATCATTGCTATTGCCCAATTAGGTGCCATTGGGAAAGGAATTATGTTGCTAACAAAGTTTTTTGCTGGTGAATGGTACATTTTATTACTTATAGGTGCAATGCTGTTAAGTTTTTATCTCATGTGGAAGAGAGAATGGCCGCAATTTTTTACAAGAAGATTATCCGGCTTTTACATAATGACAGGTTCTATCTTACTGTTAAGTCATTTGAAATTGTTTGAATTATTATCTAACCAAGGTCAGCTCAAAACAAGTGTCATTATGAATACGTGGGAACTATTCATGATGGAAGCAAAAGGAACTTCAACGACCCATGATTTAGGAGGCGGGATGATAGGAGCATCTTTATTTGCTGTTTTTTACGTATTATTTGATGCTTCAGGTACAAAAATATTCTCGTTTGTCTTTTTACTAATCGGATTTATGTTATTAACTGGAAAAACGTTTGGAGATACATTAGGAAAACTATGGATGAACTCCAAAAGATTTTTGGTTGGACAATGGAATTCGATTAAGAACCAATCAAAAATGAAAAAAAATAAAAAGAAAGAAACTGCTCAAAAAGTCGATGAAAATCAAGTAACTCAAGAGGAAGAAAGCCACCCTGTCATTGCTATACCTAATCAGCAGAATGAACCGATTATTTCTAGTTTTGCTGAGCGTGCTTATAAAGACGAAGAAGAAACGAATGATACTCACCATGAGGTAGAGGAAGAAACGGTAGATGAATCCGTACCACCGATGATGTTTTCGGAAGTGGAAAATGTTGATTATGAATTACCACCAATTTCTCTATTAAAAATGCCGCGACCATCCGATCAGGCAAGTGAATATGAAAAAATTCATGCGAATGCAGCTAAACTTGAGAGAACGTTTCAAAGTTTTGGAGTAAAAGCAAGAGTCACACAAGTACATATTGGACCAGCAGTTACAAAATATGAGGTACATCCAGATGTAGGTGTGAAAGTAAGTAAAATTGTTAATTTAGCTGACGATTTGGCATTAGCCCTAGCTGCAAAAGATATACGAATTGAAGCGCCTATTCCAGGGAAATCGGCCATTGGAATTGAAGTTCCAAATACGGAAGTGGCAATGGTTTCATTGAGGGAAGTAATAGAATCTAGCATGGACAAGCTCGATTCGAAACTATTAATTGGGCTAGGTCGTGATATTACAGGAGATGCTGTTGTAGCTGAACTGAATAAAATGCCACATTTATTAGTGGCAGGTGCGACAGGCTCGGGGAAAAGTGTATGTATAAACGGAATTATTACAAGTATTTTAATGAGAGCCAAACCACATGAAGTCAAACTTATGATGATTGACCCGAAAATGGTTGAGTTAAATGTTTACAATGGAGTCCCTCATCTATTAGCTCCCGTTGTTACTGATGCAAAAAAAGCTTCTCAAGCATTGAAGAAAGTAGTCAATGAAATGGAGCGACGGTACGAATTATTCTCACATACTGGAACGAGAAATATCGAAGGTTATAATGAATATGTCAAAAAACACAATTTAGAAACTGGGGAAAAACAACCACTATTACCATTTATCGTCGTAATTGTCGATGAGTTAGCAGATTTAATGATGGTCGCATCTTCTGATGTTGAGGATTCCATTACTCGACTTGCTCAAATGGCAAGGGCAGCAGGAATCCACTTAATTATTGCTACTCAGCGGCCGTCCGTTGATGTTATCACAGGTGTAATAAAAGCAAATATTCCTTCTCGTATTGCTTTCGCGGTTTCTTCACAAACCGATTCAAGAACGATTCTTGATATGGGAGGAGCAGAAAAATTATTAGGACGAGGAGATATGCTCTTTTTACCGGTAGGTTCATCGAAACCGATACGTGTTCAAGGTGCGTTTTTATCGGATGAAGAAGTAGAAAGCGTCGTTAATTTTGTCATTAGTCAGCAAAAAGCACAATATCAAGAAGAAATGATTCCAGATGATAATGAAGAGATCAATGATGATGTGGAAGATGAATTATATGATGAAGCGGTAGAACTTGTTGCTGAAATGCAGACAGCTTCCGTATCTATGTTACAAAGAAGATTTAGAATTGGTTATACGAGAGCGGCAAGGTTAATTGATGAAATGGAACGACGGGGGGTAGTCGGCCCTTACGAAGGTAGTAAACCAAGAGTGGTTTTAGTTCCAAAACCTTCTGAAAAAGAAGTGAATTAACAAAAAAACTGACGAACGATATTTTGTTCGTCAGTTTTTTTGTACAACATTTAAAAACAAGTAAGCCATACATATAATCATAATATTTAATGAGAAAATACAGATTCCAAAAACTTGAAATATGAAAATTTTTAAGTGTATAGTAAATCTAACCGTTATAAAAACTATAAGGAGAATTTTTATGTTTGAGGAGGTCAACGGATGTCAAAAGATGAACAAATAATCAAAAAGAACGGATATACTCTTCATGTTGTACCAACAACCAAGTATAAAACGAATACTTTCGTATGGAAAATGAAAGCACCGTTAAAGGAAAACGAAGCAACGATGAGGGCTCTTCTTCCGCACGTATTACAAAGTAGTACAAAAAATTTCAGTTCATCAACGAAATTACGTGCCTATTTAGATGACTTATATGGGGGAATTCTTTACGTTGATTTAAGTAAAAAAGGGGATTATCATATTATTTCTATTATTATGGAAATAGCTAATGAGAAGTTTTTATCGGACCAAGAGCCTTTATTAAAAAAATCTTTATCTTTATTATCTGAAATCATATTTCAACCGAATGCAGAAAATAACGCTTTTGATAAAGAAACGGTCGAAAAAGAGAAACGAACATTACGGCAGAGAATCCAGTCTGTTTATGACGATAAAATGAGATATGCGAGCAATCGATTAGTAGAGGAAATGTGTAAAGGAGAACCATACGCTATTCATGTAAATGGAAAAATTGAAGATATTGATGCGATTACTCCTGAAAGTTTATATACCTATTATGAGAAATGTTTAAATGAAGATGAAATTGATTTATACATTGTCGGTGATGTCAAAGTAGAAGAAGTAGAAAAAATTGCAGATGAATTATTCCATTTAAAAGATAGGGTAGTACAAAAAGCAAAAAGTCTGCAACCTGTTGAAAAAAGGGATGTAAATGAAGTTATTGAGCGACAAGACATTAAACAAGGAAAACTAAATATTGGTTATCGAACAAATGTAAAATATGGAGATCATGATTATTTCGCTTTACAAGTTTTCAACGGATTATTTGGAGGGTTTGCCCATTCGAAATTATTTATGAATGTCAGAGAAAAGGCAAGTCTAGCCTATTATGCTGCAAGTCGTTTAGAAAGTCATAAAGGATTGTTATTAGTCATGAGTGGAATCGAACATAAAAATTTTGATAAAACGGTTGACATCATTCATAAGCAAATGGAAGCAATGAAAAATGGAGTTTTTTCAGAAAATGAAATTTTACAAACAAAGGCGGTTATTAAAAATCAATTGTTAGAAACGATGGATACATCTCGTGGACTTGTCGAGGTATTGTATCATAATGTAATCTCTCAACAAAATGTTAATTTAAGCGATTGGATTGAACGAATTGAACAAGTTACAAAGGAAGAAATCATATCAGTAGCTAATAAAATTCAATTAGATACGATTTATTTCCTAACGGGGAATGAGGTGGCGTAATGGAGAAAATTGTATTTGATCAATTAAAAGAAGAATTGTATTACGAAAAATTAGCAAACGGTTTAGATGTTTATATATTGCCTAAGCAAGGATTTAATAAGACATATGCTACTTTTACCACAAAGTACGGCTCGATTGATAACCATTTTCAGCCGATTAATGGAACCGAATTTATAAAAGTTCCAGATGGAATTGCTCATTTCCTCGAACATAAATTATTTGAAAAAGAGGATGGAGATGTATTTCAACAATTTAGTAAACAAGGTGCATCTGCTAACGCATTTACGTCGTTTACACGTACAGCCTACTTGTTTAGCGCAACTTCAAATGTTGAAGAAAATTTAACAACATTAATTGATTTTGTTCAAGCACCTTACTTCACGGAACAAACAGTAGAAAAAGAAAAAGGGATTATTGGACAAGAAATTAATATGTATGATGACAATGCCGATTGGAGATTATATTTCGGTGTAATTGAAAATATGTATCACCAACATCCTGTAAAAATTGATATTGCAGGTACCATTGAATCCATTTCAAAAATTACAAAAGACATGCTTTATCAATGTTATGAAACGTTTTACCATCCTAGCAATATGTTGCTTTTCATTGTTGGTCCCGTTGATCCGAATAAAATTTTAACTTTAGTTAAGGAAAACCAAGAGAAAAAACCATTTAAAGATCAACCTCCGATTCAACGTATTTTTGAAGAAGAGCCAATTGAAGTTCGTGAAAAGATAAAAAAGATTCCAATGCATGTCCAATCATCCAAATGTATGGTCGGTATTAAAGCCATTGACGTTCAACAAAAAGGAAAAGAAATGTTGAAAAATGAACTTACGATTAATGTTTTATTAGATATGTTATTTGGACAAAGCTCAGATCATTATCAAGCATTATATGATGACGGTTTGATTGACGATACATTTTCTTATGACTATACACAAGAAAGCGGTTTCGGTTTTGCAATGGTTGGTGGGGATACACAAAATCCAGAAGAACTAGCCCGAAGAATTAAGGAGATATTTATAAGTGCCAAAAATGGTGATTCATTAACAGAAGAAGGATTAGAACGAGTGAAAAAGAAAAAAATTGGTACCTTTCTAAGAGCCATCAATTCTCCAGAGTATATTGCCAATCAATTCACAAGGTATGCATTTAATGAAATGGATTTATTTGACGTTGTCCCTACGTTAGAAGAGATAACGTATACTGATTTAATACAAGTAGCCCAACGATTTATTGATGAAAAACGAATGACCGTATGTCAAGTCGTTCCAAAATCGTAGAGAAATTGATAGAAATAACAAATTTCTTAAGCACATTGGGATTCACTGTTGAATTCTAATGTGTTTCTTTGTGAGGACTTTTCCAAATATTTATTTTTTGCTATGTGGTATAAGTTTAAAAAAGATTAGGCGTGGATATGTGTTGAAATATTTCCGTGATCCAAGATATTTTGCTTACTTTGAAAGTTTATAATTGCAAAGTGGAATTAAAGGTTGTACTATCACTGGTGATAATGATTTTGAATAGGTCAATCTTTGAATAAAGGATAATGAAATTCCATGCAACTTGATGGTCGGAGAGGGATTAGAGCACTATTCCCTAAAAATATTACTAGAAGCAATTGTATCTTTTATCAATGCATTTTTTTTATTATAAAAACCTATTAATGTTATCCTACTAGATGGACTTCTTTTTATCCTTTTCGTATAGTTAAGAATGAAAATCTATTTATAAATGAGTGAGTGAAGAATGCAGAAACAATTCGTATTGATTACAGGGGCTAGTGGTGGAATTGGAGAAGCAATTACCTATCGGCTAGCGAAAGAAGGTTATTCTCTTTATCTACACTATCATCAAAATGAACAAGCCATCCTATCGTTAGTTCGTTCATTACAAAAATATGGTGGTGAGTATATACCGATAAAAGCTGATTTATCACATAAAAACGGATGTTATCAATTAGTAGAATCTATTTTCGAATTGCACGGCATTGTCCATAATTGTGGAACGAGTCATTATAATTTACTTCAGGATTTTTCTGATCAAGATATTGAAAAAATCATTACACTAAATTTGACTTCTCCTATTTTGATTACGAAATTATTGTTAAATAAATTATTGAAACAGAAAGATGCATCAATCGTGTTTATTTCTTCCATATGGGGATTAACTGGAGCAGCATGTGAAACGATTTATTCTGCCGTGAAAGGTGGGCAAATTGCGTTCGCCAAAGCATTAAGCAAAGAAACTGGTAGAAGTCATTTGCGTGTAAACGTTGTTGCCCCTGGAGCGATCGACACGAAAATGATGAATATTTTTTCAGAGGATGAAATTGAAGAAATCGAAAATGAAATCTCTTTAGGACGTCTTGGAAAGCCACAAGAAGTTGCGAACGCTGTACATTTTTTATTATCAAAAGAATCATCGTATATTACTGGACAAGTAATTTCTGTCAACGGGGGATGGTATACATAAACCGTCCCTTTTCTTATTGTTAAAAATTTCGGACATGTATATTTTTTGTTTCCTTATGCAAAATAAGGATGAACATTTCTAAAGGAGGTTCATATCATGTCCGTTTTAGATAACTGGGAACAATGGAAAAACTTTTTAGGGGAACGCTTAAACCAAGCTCAAGAGCATGGAATGGATAAAAAAGTAATTAACGAGCTTGCTTACCAAATTGGCGATTATTTAGCTAATCAAGTTGATCCAAAAAACGAGCAAGAACGAGTATTAGCGGACTTATGGTCAGTAGCTACGGAAGAGGAACAACATGCCATTGCAAATATGATGGTTAAACTTGTTCAAAATAACGGGAACCATTAATGAAAAACAATCCCCTCAAAATCGAGGGGCTTTATTTTTTTAAACATTTAAAACAGGAGGATATCTGGAGGAGTCAACATCGGTTTAAATACTTGTTCACTTTGTTTCCTTTATCTCAGTGCAGGAGTGTCTCCCGTTCGTACGCCACTAGGCGCTCGCCTTCGCTTTTCTATGTCCAGCTCCGGCACGAACGCCTAGTGAACGATGACCTTTCTCCCCTACGATAAGTCAACAACCGCTCGTCCCTCGCCGTGTTTCCTTTATCTCAGTGCGAAAGGCCCTCCCGTTCGTACGGCGTTCCTTTGTGCCTTCGCTTTTCGAATTGTCTAGCTCGGCTCGCAGTGTCTAGCGAACGACCCACTCCTTCCCCTACGATAAGTCAACAATGGCTCGTGCCTCGCCATGTTTCCTTTATCTCAGTGCAGGAGTGTCTCCCGTTCGTACGCCACTAAACGCTCGCCTTCGCTTTTCGAATTGTCTAGCTTCGGCTCGCAGTGGCTAGCGAACGACCCACTCCTTCCCCTACGATAAGTCAACAATGGCTCGTGCCTCGCCATGTTTCCTTTATCTCAGTGCAGGAGTGTCTCCCGTTCGTACGCCACTAAACGCTCGCCTTCGCTTTTCGAATTGACTTTTGTCAGAAAATTCAATAATATTATTAATAGGTTTTTTTTATCATTTTTTATGATAAGCCTTTTATATAGTATAATAATCATATATTATAGAAATAGATTTGATATTGAATTGGTATTATTTTCTCATATAATTATTTATTGTGGGAAAAATAAGGAGGAGTAGGAATGGATGACAGGAAGGAATGGTATTTGGAATATGAAATAAAAATCAACCGTCCTGGCTTACTTGGTGATATTGCCTCCTTACTTGGTATGTTATCCATAAATATAGTAACGATAAATGGGGTCGATGAAGGTCGTAGGGGCCTTTTATTATTAGCGAAAAATAATGAGCAAATCAAAAGATTAGAATCTATTTTACATACGATGGACACGATTCAGTTGACAAAACTTCGTGAACCTAAACTACGAGATAAATTGGCGGTCAGACACGGTAGATATATTCAACGTGATGCAGATGATAAAAAAACGTTTCAATTTATTCGTGAGGAAATCGGTTTACTTGTTGATTTTATGACGGAATTATTTAAACAAGATGGTCATAAATTAATTGGTGTCAGAGGAATGCCACGAGTTGGAAAGACAGAATCGGTGGTTGCTGCTAGTGTTTCGGCAAATAAACGCTGGCTATTTGTTTCCTCAACACTTTTAAAACAAACGGTAAGAAACCAATTAATTGAAGATGAATATAACGATAATTATATTTATATCATTGATGGGGTTGTTTCGACCAAACGTGCCAGTGAACAACATTGGCAACTGATTCGAGAGCTTATGAGGATTCCAACTACAAAAGTAATTGAACATCCGGATATTTTTGTCCAATATTCGGAGTATAGTATGGAAGATTTTGATTATATAATTGAACTGCGCAATGATCCAAATGAAGAAATTACATATGAAATTGTACAATCGAATATGTTTCCTAACTCAGAATTTGATAGTTTTGATTTTTAAAGTATTGGCAGGTGTTATTGTTGACGGAATTAGGTAAACGTTTAAAAGAAGCTAGAGAGGAAAAAGGTATAACATTAGAAGATTTGCAAAATATGACAAAAATCCAAAAGAGATATTTAATAGGGATTGAGCAAGGAAATTATGACATTATCCCAGGAAAATTTTATGTCCGAGCATTTATTAAACAATATGCAGAAGCAGTTGGACTTCAACCCGAAGTAATTTTTGACGAGTATAAAGATGAAATTCCAACCGTGTATGACGAAGAGTTACCGGAAAAACTTTCTCGCGTGCAATCAAGAAAAAATGTATCTCAACATACTTCCAAGTTTTTTGAATTCATTCCTAAAATAATTATTGGAGTTTTTGCAATAGGTGTCGTTGCACTTATTTGGTTTATTTTCCAAAAATACGCTGGGAATGAAGATGCTTCCAAAAAGGTTGTGGATAATGAATCTCAAGTCGATTTTGATCAATCGGAAGATTCATTAACGAAAGGTGATAATGAAGATAAAGAAGACACAAACTCTGGTAATGATGACGAATCTTCTGATGAAGAAAATAATCAAACAGAAACTTCTAAAGAAGAGAATCCTCCTGTTCCTGATACAGAGTTAAAAGTTGTTGACACTCAAGGTACCACAACAACGTATGAACTGTTGAACGCTGATACATTTGAATTGAAAATTTCTGTACCTAAAAATGAAAAAGCATGGTTAGAGGTTAAAAGCGGATCCGGAGAATCGTTATATTACGGAGAACTAGCAGATGGTGCAGAAGAAACATATGATTTGTCTAGTGAGCAATCCGTTACGATTACAACTGGACGTTCGATTTCAACTGAAATTTTTGTAAATGGAAATAAGCTAGAGTATGCTTTAGATCCTGCAAAAAACTTTGTCCAAAACATCGTAATAAAATATAATAAAAGCACGGAACAATAGTCATCTTTATGATGACTTTTTTTCGCTTGATTTAACTTTTTAGGAGGATACTGCAATGAATTTACCAAATAAAATAACGATTTCCCGTATCTTTTTAATTCCTGTTTTTTTAATTTTAATGCTAGTTGATTTTCCGTTCGGGTCTATACATTTCGGTGAAGTTGAAATATCTGTTGCCCACTTAATTGGGACGTTCATCTTTATTTTTGCATCCATTACCGATTGGATTGACGGATATTATGCGAGAAAATATAAACTAGTATCTAATCTTGGAAAATTTTTAGATCCACTAGCAGATAAACTATTAGTATCATCGGCCTTAATCGTTTTAGTGGAATTTGGATTAGCACCGTCTTGGATTGTTATTATTATTATAAGTAGAGAATTTGCTGTTACAGGGTTGCGACTAGTATTAGCAGGTGAAGGTGAAGTTGTTGCCGCGAATATGCTGGGGAAAATCAAAACTTGGACACAAATGGTTGCAATCGTTGCTCTATTGTTAAAAAATATTCCATTTTCATACATACATTTCCCATTTGCTGATATCGCTTTATGGGTAGCTTTAATTTTTACCATTTGGTCTGGAGCCGACTATTTTATAAAAAATAAACATGTTTTTGCAAATTCTAAATAATTGGCGGTGTAAACAAGATGAATGCAGAAATTATTGCTGTCGGTTCAGAGCTTTTATTAGGGCAAATCGTCAATACGAATGCTAAGTATATATCTCAAGAACTTGCACAACTTGGAATCAATGTCTATTATCATACGGTTGTTGGTGATAATCCTAATAGACTTGAAAGTGCGGTAAAGATTGCACAAAAACGAGCTGACCTTATTATCTTTACTGGTGGTTTAGGGCCAACAAAAGATGATTTAACAAAAGAAACGATTGCAAAATGTTTAAATACCCATTTAACTTTTAATGAAGATGCTCTCCGTTCCATCAAAAATTATTTTAAAAGTAGAAATTTAGAAATGACGGAGAATAACAAGAAACAAGCATTAGTATTGGACGGATCGCTCGTATTACGAAATGATCACGGGATGGCACCGGGAATGATCAAACAACATAACGGAATTACCTATATGCTTCTACCTGGTCCTCCTGTTGAAATGGAACCAATGTTTACTAATTACGCGATTCCGGCATTAATGAATTTAATGAAAAAAAGAGAAGTCATTCTCTCACGTGTTCTTCATTTTTACAATATTGGAGAGGCAGCATTAGAAACAAAAATTCAAGATTTGATAGATTCGCAGTCTAATCCAACGATTGCCCCATTAGCTTCTGTTGGAGAAGTAAAATTGCGATTGACAGCTAAACACGAATCTAAAGATATGGCTTCCCAATTATTGCAGGAAACAGAAGAAAAGATTGTTGAACGGGTCGGAAAATATATATATGGTTATGATGAAACGACATTATTCCATGAATTAGCGAAAGAATTGCAACAACGCTCTTTAACGATTGCGGCTGCTGAAAGTTTAACTGGTGGTATGTTTCTGAAAGAGCTTACATCCATACCAGGGGCTAGCCAATGGTTGAAAGGCGGGGTTGTATGCTATACAAACGAAATTAAAGAAAATATTTTACATGTATCAAAAGAAACTTTAATTCAACATGGGGCAATAAGTGAGCAATGTGCTAAAGAACTTGCTGAAAATGTTCGTAAACTCTTCAATTCTTCAATTGGAATTAGTTTTACAGGAGTAGCTGGGCCAGGAACATCTGAAGGAAAGCAGCCAGGGACGGTATACATAGGCATTTCAATTGAAAATGAGGAACCGATTGCCTATAAACTTCAATTAAACGGTACAAGGGAGAACATTCGTGTTAGAACAGTAAAATACGGTGCTTGGTATTTATTACAGACATTCAGAGCTTGAGATTAATTCTCAAGCTTTTTTCTTTCATTTTTACAGAAAAATATCGACTTTTTGCTTTTACGTCTGTATTATCATTAAAAAATTTATTTTTGATTTAGAAAATATTAAATTTCAAGTAAATCTTGCAATCGAAAAAAAGCGAATAAATGTTCGTTTTTTTACTTGGCAAACGATAAAAAAAAGTATATCATATAACTATGATAGTTTTGAGATGAGACAAATGACTCATTGTTTGTGAAAAGAAGGAGGAAAACGAGTGAGCGATCGTCAAGCTGCCTTAGATATGGCGTTAAAACAGATTGAGAAACAATTTGGTAAAGGTTCGATTATGAAACTTGGAGAACAAACGGACCGTAAAGTGTCAACAGTTCCAAGCGGATCTTTAGCTCTAGATCTTGCCCTTGGTGTCGGTGGGTATCCACGCGGAAGAATTATCGAAATATATGGTCCGGAAAGTTCTGGTAAAACAACCGTTGCATTACATGCGATTGCGGAAGTTCAAGCTGTTGGTGGACAGGCCGCTTTTATTGATGCTGAACATGCATTAGATCCTGAATATGCACAAAAACTTGGTGTTAATATTGATGAATTATTGCTATCGCAACCAGATACTGGTGAACAAGCATTAGAAATTGCTGAAGCTCTTGTGCGAAGTGGCGCGATTGATATAATTGTCATTGACTCTGTAGCTGCACTTGTACCTAAGGCAGAAATTGAAGGGGAAATGGGAGACTCTCATGTTGGATTGCAAGCACGACTAATGTCGCAAGCATTGCGTAAATTGTCAGGTGCTATTAATAAATCAAAAACCATTGCTATCTTTATTAACCAAATTCGTGAAAAAGTTGGTGTAATGTTCGGAAATCCAGAAACAACTCCTGGAGGACGTGCATTGAAGTTTTATTCAACCATTCGTTTAGAAGTTCGTCGTGCTGAACAATTAAAGCAAGGAAATGATATGGTTGGAAACCGAACAAAAATTAAAGTGGTAAAAAATAAAGTTGCTCCTCCATTCCGTACGGCAGATGTAGATATAATGTATGGTGAAGGAATTTCAAAAGAAGGAGAAATCGTGGATATCGGTGCGGAACTTGACATAATTCAAAAGAGTGGAGCATGGTATTCATATAATGATGAGCGTCTTGGCCAAGGACGGGAAAATGCGAAACTATTCTTAAAAGAAAACCCAGATGTGGCAAATGAAATTTCTAGAAAAATTCGCGAGCATTTCGGTCTTGCTCAACCAGATACTAACGGAGATTCTGGTCAAGAAGAATTTAGTCTATTAGATGAATAATAACTTGAAAAGCTAATTTCAAATCAGGTAGAAGGAGAAATTGAGAGTTTCAAATTCTCCTTCTTTTCATTTTCTACAATAATTTCTAAATTGGATTCTAGATTTAATGATTTAAGTTATGGAAGCAAGAATTTTACTTGTCTATATGAATGATCATAGGGAGAAAACTTGCAACTAGTTTGATTTTATTTGCAAGTCAATAGCTTAAGAGGAAACTGATTTTCTTAGTGATTGAAAAATCTTGCAACTCGTATTGATTTATTTGTAAATTAAGCATTTGAGGTTGAATTTTTCTGAAAAAGGAAGGATTGGAGAAGCCAATCCTGACCGATTGAATGTATATTTGCAATTCCTACAGTCGAATTTGTAAGTTTATGGGGCATATTTGTAACTTTTGAAAAATTATTTGCAACTAGAAAACATCGTATTTGCAACTGATAAAGAAAAATTTGTAACTATCGAAATATAATTTGTAACTTTTAAATTTAAACTTGCAAGTCGACAAATAATCTTGCAACTAATATTGAGTTATTTGCAAGTTATTGACTTGAAGGGAGGAGAATGCAACAGGTACTCGCCGTCGTTTTTCGGATTGTCTAGCTGCGGCACGAACGCCTAGTGAACGATGACCTCTTTCCCTTGCGATTAGTCAACAACAGCTCGTACCTCGCTGTGTTTCCTTTATCTCTGTGCAAGAGGCATCCCGTTCATACGGCGTTCTATAATGTGCCCTCGCCTTTCTATGTCTATCTCGTCTCGCGGTGGCTAGTGAACGATTCACTCATTCAATAACGGTTTACATTCATTCATCGTGTTTCCTATATCACAGTGCAGGAGTGTCTCCCGTTCATACAGCTTTCCATCTTGCCTCAGCTTTTCTTATCAAATTTTTCCAATGTTAAAGGCCAAGCCCTTGACAAGATTTTTCCACACCTTTAAAATTAAACTGTATATTTTACATTTTTTCGAATTTTTTTGTCGAGTTTTTTCGACGAAACTGAAAACAAAAAGTGTTTTTCTTTCACTTTTCGTTTTCAATGAAGATGCTGATGATGGATATGTACATGCCGACATGTATAAGAATCATGAAACAAGTTCATAGCAAGGGGAGGTGAAAGAATGGGTATAGTAGAAATCATCTCCATTTTGCTTGGCCTTTTCGTCGGTGTTGTTGCTGGCTTTTTCATTCGGAAATCCGTTGCTGAAGCAAAAATTGCTGGAGCAAAAGATGCTGCGGAACATATTTTGGAAGATGCAAAACGTGAAGCGGAATCTTTAAAGAAAGAAGCTCTATTAGAAGCAAAGGATGAAATTCACAAACTTCGTACGGAAGCTGAACGTGAAATTCGTGAACGAAGAAACGAATTGCAAAAACAAGAAAACCGGTTATTGCAAAAAGAAGAGAATCTTGATCGAAAGGATGAAACGTTAGACAAGCGTGAATTACAATTAGAAAGAAGAGAGGATTCTCTAAACCAAAGACAACAGCATATAGAAGAGATGGAAAGCAAAGTGGAAGAGATGGTACGTGCGCAACAAGCTGAGCTTGAACGTATATCTGGATTATCCCGCGATGAGGCAAAAGCGGTTATTATAGAACGAATGGAAAAAGAGCTTTCTCATGATTTAGCCGTTATGGTGAAAGAAAATGAAAATCGAATCAAAGAGGAAGCAGATAAAAGAGCAAAAGAAATTTTATCGCTTGCCATTCAAAGATGTGCCGCTGACCATGTCGCTGAAACTACGGTTTCTGTTGTTAACCTTCCTAATGATGAAATGAAAGGCCGTATAATTGGTCGTGAAGGAAGAAATATCCGGACTTTGGAAACATTAACGGGTATTGACCTAATCATCGATGATACACCTGAGGCCGTTATTTTATCGGGATTTGATCCAATTCGTCGTGAAACGGCGAGATTGGCATTAGACAAGCTCGTGCAAGATGGACGTATCCACCCTGCTCGAATTGAGGAAATGGTGGATAAAGCCAGAAAAGAAGTAGACGAGCATATACGAGAAATCGGAGAACAAACAACTTTTGAAGTTGGTGTACACGGGTTGCATCCAGATTTAATTAAAATTCTCGGACGCTTGAAATTCCGTACTTCATACGGACAAAATGTTCTAAAACATTCAATTGAAGTAGCTCAACTAGCCGGATTGCTCGCGGCTGAATTAGGAGAAGACGAAACACTTGCACGTAGAGCCGGGTTATTACATGATATTGGAAAAGCTGTGGACCATGAAGTCGAAGGTAGTCATGTTGAAATCGGGGTAGAATTAGCGACGAAATATAAAGAACACCCGGTTGTTATAAACAGTATTGCTTCCCATCATGGCGACACAGAACCAACATCCATTATTGCTGTATTAGTAGCGGCTGCTGATGCATTATCCGCTGCTCGTCCAGGTGCAAGAAGTGAAACATTAGAAAACTACATTCGTCGTTTAGAAAAACTTGAAGAAATATCAGAGTCATATGAAGGAGTAGAAAAATCATTTGCGATACAAGCAGGTCGTGAAATTCGTATTATGGTAAAACCGGATATGATTGATGACTTAGAATCCTATCGATTGGCTCGTGATATTCGTAAACGAATTGAAGAAGAATTAGATTATCCAGGACATATTAAAGTAACAGTCATTCGTGAAACGAGGGCTGTCGAATATGCAAAATAAACCAGCTGACTTCAGCTGGTTTTTTTGATAAATCCAATTGCTAATTTTAAAAAAAATGGGAACTTCTTGCGAAAAAGAATAGAATTTGTTGATATTGTGATAAAATGTTCTTAAATAACAACTAATCAATAGAAAGGGATATTATGAAGATATTATTCATCGGAGATGTTGTAGGATCACCAGGAAGAGAAATGATTAAAGAATTTTTACCAAAGTTAAAATCAAAATATCGTCCGACTTTAACCATTGTAAATGGAGAAAATGCTGCTGGTGGAAGAGGAATAACGAAAGAAATATATCGTAAATTTTTGGAAGCTGGCGCACAAGTTATTACACTAGGGAACCACGCATGGGATCAAAAAGAAATTTTTGATTTTATCCAAGACGAAAAATATTTAGTTAGACCCGCAAATTTCCCAACTGGTACACCCGGTGTTGGTATGGTAACAGTAAAAGTGAATGGCATTGAAATCGCGGTCATCAATTTACAAGGTCGTACGTTTTTACCTGCCATTGATGATCCTTTTAAAAAGGCGGATGAATTGGTAAGTTTAGCTAGAGAGCGTACACCAATTATTTTTGTCGATTTCCATGCAGAAGCTACTAGTGAAAAACAAGCAATGGGATGGTATTTGGACGGAAGAGTATCAGCTGTAGTTGGAACCCATACTCATGTTCAAACGGCAGATTATCGAATATTACCAAAAGGTACTGCTTATTTAACTGATGTTGGCATGACTGGTCCATATGATGGAATATTAGGAATGGAAAAAGAAGCGGTTATTAAAAAATTCCTAACTTCATTACCAGTTCGATTTGAAGTTCCGAAAAGTGGACGTGCCCAACTAAGTGGAGTCATTATTGATATTGATGAAAAATCTGGACGGGCTAAAGCGATCGAAACCATCTTGATTAATGAGGACCATCCTTTTTACACGGATTAAGAAGTCTAAAATCTTATTTTTTTTAAAAAGTGAAAACAAGCTGGAATATGACCTTGACTTGATGAATATAGTAGCAATGGAATGATATTATCTTACAAGTTCAGTCCATCTATTTATCGTATTCGAAAAGTCAAGGAGGAGCTAGAAATGGAAATATTAAAGGTTTCAGCAAAATCAAATCCAAATTCTGTAGCAGGTGCACTTGCTGGTGTACTAAGAGAAAGAGGTGCTGCAGAAATTCAAGCAATTGGAGCAGGAGCGTTAAATCAAGCGGTTAAAGCTGTGGCGATTGCACGCGGGTTTGTAGCGCCAAGCGGCGTGGATCTCATTTGTATCCCTGCTTTTACGGATATTTTAATTGACGGCGAGGAAAGAACCGCCATAAAACTAATTGTAGAGCCTAGATAATGAAATAGCCTGTTTGCTCAAAATGGCAAACAGGCTATTTTTTCTTTATATATTCTATCTATTTCATAGTGCAGGAGTTCCTCCCGTTCGTACGCCACTAAACGCTCGCCTTCGCTTTTCTATGTCTAGCTGCGGCACGAACGCCTAGTGAACGATGACCTTTCTCCCCTACGATAAGTCAACATCGGCTCGTTGCTCGCCGTGTTTCCTTTATCTCAGTGCAGGAGTTCCTCCCGTTCATACGCCACTAGGCGCTCGCCTTCGCTTTTCTATGTCTAGCTGCGGCACGAACGCCTAGTGAACGATGACCTTTCTCCCCTACGATAAGTCAACATCGGCTCGTTGCTCGCCGTGTTTCCTTTATCTCAGTGCAGGAGTTCCTCCCGTTCATACGCCACTAGGCGCTCGCCTTCGCTTTTCTATGTCTAGCTGCGGCACGAACGCCTAGTGAACGATGACCTTTCTCCCCTACGATAAGTCAACAACCGCTCGTCCCTCGCTGTGTTTCCTTTATCTCAGTTCGAAAGGTCCTCCCGTTCATACGGCGTTCTATTTGTGCCTACGCTTTTCGGATTGTCTAGCTTCGGCTCGCAGTGGCTAGCGAACGACCCACTCCTTCCCCTACGATAAGTCAACATCAGCTCGTACCTCGCTGTGTTTCCTTTATCTCAGTTCAGGAGTGTCTCCCGTTCGTACGCCACTAAACGCTCGCCTTCGCTTTTCTATGTCTAGCTGCGGCACGAACGCCTAGTGAACGATGACCTTTCTCCCCTACGATAAGTCAACAACCGCTCGTCCCTCGCTGTGTTTCCTTTATCTCAGTTCGAAAGGTCCTCCCGTTCATACGGCGTTCTATTTGTGCCTTCGCTTTTCTAATTCCCATTTTATGTTATGGTGAATATTATAGTAGTGCACGTTATGTAATTCGTTTATTATTAAAAAGAGGACTTTTATATGAAGGGAAAGAAATTCTTGTGAAATATTTTGATGCTCATTGTGATGTTTTATACAAAATGTTTGTCGATAATAAAATTACCTTTTCGTCTGATGCTCTTCATGTGACGTATGAAGGACTTCGAAAAAGTGGTGCTAAGGTACAATGTTTTGCTATCTACATACCAGAGGAAGTTCATCCAGCAATGCGTTTTGATGCCGCTTTAGCAATGGTAGAACTATTTTATGAGAGAGTATTAAGCTATCCGAAAATGAAATTAATTACGAATCAAGAACAATTAAAGGCGTTAGCGGATGATGAAATCGGTGCAATCTTAACGTTGGAAGGATGCGAACCGATTGGAGAAGATTTAGTTAAATTAAAAACATTGTTACGATTAGGCGTAACTTCTGTAGGCTTAACTTGGAATAATGCAAATGCTGTTGCAGATGGAGCAAAAGAACCAAGAGGTGGAGGATTAACAAATTTCGGACGGGCAGTTGTTCATTTGTTAAATGAACAAAATGTATGGGTAGATGTGTCACATTTATCGGAAGCTAGTTTTTGGGATGTCATTGAAATTGCGAAACATCCAATTGCTTCTCATTCCAATGCCTACTCTTTATGTCTTCATCCAAGAAATTTAAATGATGAGCAGTTAAAAGCTCTGTTTCAAAAGGATGGAGTAGTGGGAGTCACGTTTGTACCATATTTTTTAAATAAAGACGGAGATGCCCATATTACAGATGTATTAAGGCATTTAGAATACATTTGTTCTTTAGGGGGAGAAAAACATGTTGGCTTTGGATCCGACTTTGACGGAATAGAACAAACGGTAAAAAACCTTTCATCTTCTAATCATTATTACAATCTTATTGATGAACTATATAAAAGGTATCGTTCAGAGCAAGTAGATGATTTTTTATATCATAACTTTGCCTCCCGATATCCAAGATAGGCCCGTTTATAAAATTGTTATTTTAATATACTAAAAATAATAAATATTCCTAATACATGAATATTTAGAAGAAAAACACTTGCATTTTTTCGACAACAAGTCTAGAATTGAAAGCGTTTAGGATAGGAAAAACGGATGTTTCTCATTATCTAGTATACTATTATTATACCCATCGTTTAGACGACGATCGAATCTAACATTTACTATTTTTCTAATTTTAAAGGGGTGCTTTTCAATGGTAAATCAACTATCATGGAAGGTTGGCGGGCAACAGGGTGAAGGTATTGAAAGTACAGGTGAAATCTTTTCAATAGCCTTAAACAGACTCGGATATTATTTATACGGGTACCGTCATTTCTCATCTAGAATTAAAGGAGGACATACGAACAACAAAATTCGTGTAAGTACAAAAGAAGTTCGTACGATCTCGGATGATCTAGACATCTTAGTCGCCTTCGATCAAGAAACAATCGATGTTAATTATAAGGAACTTCATGATCAAGGTGTCATCATTGCTGATGCAAAATTTGATCCGAAAAAACCTGAAGATACAAATGCACAACTGTATTCGATCCCTTTTACAGCAATTGCAACAGAATTAGGAACTTCATTAATGAAAAACATGGTTGCCATTGGTGCGACATGTGCAGTTTTAGATTTAGATATTCATATTTTTAAAGAAGTTGTTCAAGAAATATTTGGACGAAAAGGCGAACAAGTCGTAGAAAACAATATGAAAGCGATTCAAAAAGGCTATGAAGTGATGAAGGAGAATTTAGCTCAAGATTCATCCGATCACTTAAAATTAGAGCCTGCTGATGGTAAAAAACGTATGTTTATGATAGGAAATGATGCCATTGCTTTAGGAGCATTAGCAGGTGGAGCACGTTTTATGGCAGCCTATCCAATTACTCCTGCCTCTGAAATTATGGAATATTTAATTAAAAAATTACCATCTGTAGGAGGAGCGGTTATCCAAACAGAAGATGAAATCGCCGCATGTACAATGGCTATTGGTGCCAATTACGGTGGTGTTCGAGCATTTACCGCTTCTGCGGGCCCAGGTTTATCTTTAATGATGGAGGCTATAGGTCTATCAGGTATCACTGAAACACCATTAGTTATTGTAGACACACAACGTGGTGGTCCATCAACAGGTCTTCCAACAAAACAAGAACAATCTGACTTAATGCAAATGATTTATGGAACACATGGGGAAATTCCTAAAGTAGTTGTCGCACCAAGTACTGCTGAAGAGGCATTTTATGATATGGCAGAAGCATTTAATGTGGCTGAAGAATATCAATGTCCAGTGATTGTCTTATCTGACTTACAACTTTCTTTAGGTAAACAAACGGTAGAACCACTTGATATCGATAAAGTGGAAATTCGACGTGGAAAACTTGTGACTGGTGAGTTGCCAGAACTTGCACCGAAAGGCTATTTTAAACGTTATGAATTAACAGATGAAGGGGTATCTCCTCGCGTTATTCCGGGGATGAAATATGGCATTCATCATGTCACTGGTGTAGAACATGATGAAACAGGAAAACCTTCTGAAGGTGCTCAAAACAGAAATCAACAAATGGAAAAAAGACTTCGTAAACTGAAAAACTTTAAATGGAATACACCGGTATATAAAAATGCACCACATGATGAAGCAGATCTTTTAATCATTGGATTTAATTCAACAAGAGGGGCTATTGAAGAAGCGATCGAGCGCTTAGAAGCAGACGGATTAAAAGTTAACCATGCTCACGTTCGTCTCATCCATCCATTCCCTACAGAAGAATTGCTGCCTTTAGTTCAATCAGCAAAATCAGTGGCTGTTGTGGAACATAATGCGACTGGGCAATTAGCAAACATTATTAAAATGAATGTCGGATTTGCACAAAAAATCCATAATGTATTGAAGTACGATGGAAACCCATTCTTACCTAGCGAAATTTATTCAAAATGTAAGGAGTTGTGCTAAATGGCAACATTTAAAGAATTCCGTAATGATGTAAAACCGAATTGGTGTCCGGGTTGTGGAGATTTTTCTGTACAAGCAGCTATTCAAAGAGCCGCTGCGAACGTTGGTTTAGAGCCTGAACAATTGGCAATCGTTTCAGGAATCGGTTGTTCCGGACGTATTTCTGGTTATATATATTCTTATGGGTTCCATGGAATTCATGGCCGTGCATTGCCAATTGCCCAAGGTTTGAAAATGGCTAATAAAGATTTAACTGTTATCGCATCTGGTGGTGACGGTGACGGGTTCGCCATCGGAATGGGGCATACCATCCATGCGATCCGTAGAAATATCGATATCACATATATCGTCATGGACAACCAAATTTATGGACTAACGAAGGGACAAACTTCCCCTCGTTCTGCAACAGGCTTTAAGACAAAATCAACACCGGAAGGATCTATTGAACAAGCAATTTCTCCAATGGAAATGGCATTAACGGCAGGAGCTACATTTGTTGCTCAAAGTTTCTCATCCGATTTAAAAGAACTTACTTCTTTAATCGAACAAGGAATCCAACATAAAGGATTTTCCATTATTAACGTCTTTAGCCCTTGTGTAACATACAATAAAATAAACACTTATGACTGGTTTAAAGAAAATCTTGTGAAACTAAGCGATATTGAGGGATATGATCCATCCGATCGTACAATGGCTATGAACACATTGATGAAACATAATGGATTAGTAACTGGACTTATCTACCAAAATACTGAACAAAAATCTTACCAAGAACTAATAAAAGGATATTCCGAAGAGTCATTAACAAATGCTGACTTAAAACTACCAAAAGAAACGTTTGATAAGTTAATTGCTGAATTTATGTAATATAATTGCCTTAAAGGTGGTGAATACTTATTCTACCTTTAAGGCTTTATTTGTATGAAGATTATAGGAAACATACTTTTGAATTTATAGTGTATCTTTACAAAAAATGAACTAATGTGAGGATCTAATTTCTTTGGGGAAGGCTTAACTACTACCGTTCAATTTTTGGAAAATTTGAATCAATCGGTTCGTGTCCAAATTCCGACAATTTCGGTACAATATTGTTTGTTATAACGGAAAAGTTTATAATGATTTAATGTACGTTTATATTATTCTGTTTTCATGTATAAAAGAAAGGGGATTTTCATGAACGAAAAACAAAGATTAGAAAGTCAACAAGTAAATACTGCTAATCCTTCGGACAAAAAATCCGAAAAGGATTACAGTAAATACTTCCAAACAGTATACATGCCACCATCTTTAAAAGATGCTAAACGTCGTGGTAAAGAAGAAGTAAAATATCATAAAGATTTTGAAATTCCGGAAGAATTTCGTGGTATGGGAAATGGACGTAAATTTTATATCCGTACGTATGGATGTCAAATGAATGAACACGATACGGAAGTCATGGCAGGTATTTTTCTTGCATTAGGTTATGAACCTACAGATAAAGTCGAAGATGCAAATGTGATTTTATTAAATACATGTGCGATTCGTGAAAATGCAGAGAATAAAGTATTCGGTGAACTTGGTCACTTAAAACCTTTAAAACAAGAAAACCCTGATTTATTATTAGGGGTTTGTGGGTGTATGTCTCAAGAGGAAGCCGTTGTCAACAAAATTTTAAAACAATTCCCATTTGTAGACATGATCTTTGGAACCCACAACATCCATCGCTTGCCATATCTTTTAAGAGAAGCATATATGTCTAAAGAAATGGTCGTTGAAGTTTGGTCTAAAGAGGGAGATATCATCGAAAATCTTCCAAAAGTAAGAATGGGCAATATTAAAGCTTGGGTTAACATCATGTATGGCTGTGATAAATTCTGTACGTATTGTATTGTTCCTTATACAAGAGGTAAAGAAAGAAGCCGTCGTCCAGAAGATATTATTCAAGAAGTTCGCCATTTAGCTGCACAAGGATATAAAGAAATTACTCTGCTTGGACAAAACGTTAATGCATATGGTAAAGATTTTAAAGATATGAAATATGGCTTAGGAGATTTGATGGATGAACTAAGAAAAATTGACATCCCTCGTATTCGATTCACAACAAGCCATCCGCGCGATTTTGATGATCGTTTAATTGAAGTTTTAGCAAAAGGCGGAAATCTAGTCGAACATATCCATTTACCTGTTCAATCTGGTTCTAGTGATGTATTAAAAATGATGGCAAGAAAATATAACAGAGAACAATATTTAGAATTAGTTCGTAAAATTAAAGAAGCCATCCCAAATGTCGCTTTAACAACGGATATTATTGTTGGTTTCCCTAACGAAACTGAAGAACAATTTGAAGAAACTTTATCCTTATATCGTGAGGTAGGATTTGAATCTGCCTATACATTTATTTATTCACCTCGTGAAGGAACACCAGCAGCAAAAATGCAAGATAATGTCCCAATGGAAGTGAAAAAAGAAAGATTACAACGTTTAAATGCTCTTGTAAATGAGTTTTCAGCAAAAGCGATGAAAAAATATGAAGGTGAAATTGTAGAAGTATTAGTAGAAGGCGAATCTAAAAACAATCCGGAAGTTCTCGCAGGATATACAAGAAGAAATAAACTAGTAAACTTCCGAGGACCAAAATCTGCCATTGGGAAATTAGTGAAAGTAAAAATTACGAACGCTAAAACATGGACATTAGATGGGGAAATGGTAGAAGAAGTAAATACAGTAGAGGTGAAGTAACATGGCGAAATATACTAAAGATGAAATAGTTGCACGTGCTAAAGAATTAGCAAAAATGATTGCTGAAACTGAAGAAGTTGATTTCTTCAAACGTGCTGAAGCAAAAATTCACGAAAATCAAAAGGTTCGTGAAATGATTGCAAGTATTAAGAGTTTACAAAAACAAGCTGTGAATTTCCAACATTATGGAAAAACAGAAGCTTTAAAGAAAGTGGAAGCAAAAATCGAAGCGCTGGAAGCTGAACTTGATGAGATTCCAATTGTTCAAGAGTTCAAACAATCTCAAATGGAAGTTAATGAGCTCCTTCAAATCGTAGCAAATGCCATCTCCAATACCGTTACGGACGAAATCATCCTTTCTACAGGAGGAAACGTTTTACGTGGAGAAACAGGAGCTGCCGTCCGACACGGTGTAAAAGGAAGTTGTCAATAACGAGTGTATGAAAAGGAACGAAATTTTCGTTCCTTTTTTTTGTGCCTTCTTTTATGTATAGGAAAGATCTACAGAGGGAGAATCACCCAATGATTCTTATTCGCATACGATGTGTAGAAAGAAGGTTGATAAACCTTGGCAAAAAGTTCTCACACTAGTCTATTGTCACGCATACCATGTAGTGAAAAAAATTGAGGAGGTTACGCTCGCATGGCAGATTGCAGAGAAATTATCACAAAAGCGGTCGTAGCGAAAGGACGAAAATATACACAGTCCACTCACACGATTCGCCCGCCCCATACACCGTCGAGCATTTTAGGTTGTTGGATTATCAACCATAGCTATGAAGCTAAAAAGGTTGGTAAGACAGTAGAAATTTACGGTAAATACGACATCAATATTTGGTATTCATATAACAATAATACAAAAACGGACGTTTGTTCTGAAACTGTTACCTATAAAGATGTCATAAAACTTAAATACCGTGATGAGAATACCATCTCTGACAAGGAGGTAATTGCGAAAGCAGTCCAACAGCCTAATTGTGAAGAAGCTGTTATTTCACCGAACGGAAATAAAATCGTCGTTCATGTTGAAAGAGAATTTCATGTAGAATTAATCGGTGAGACAAAAGTTGTAGTGAAGATCTGCAAAGACGGTTTAAAAGAAGATGATGATTGGGATTTAGACGTAGCCGATGAAGAATTTGAAGAATTAAATCCAGACTTTCTTGTAAATGCTGAAGAGGAATAACTAGGAAGACTTTACTTCCTAGTTATTTTTCTTTTCGGAAAAACTTCCTATTCACAATTAGGGTAATGTTCTTATTAACAAGGTTCCACATGAAGTTTTTCGTGTCAATCCTGCCATGTCATTGTAAAATTATGATATAATTATATGTCGAATACAATCGAAAAGGGCTGGGATAGATGAAACAATATACCCCAATGATCCAACAATACTTACAAATCAAGGCAGAATATGAAGATGCCTTTTTATTTTTCCGTTTAGGTGACTTTTACGAAATGTTTTTTGATGATGCGATTAAAGCATCAAAGGAATTAGAAATTACGTTAACAAGTCGTGACGGTGGCGGTGATGAGAGAATCCCAATGTGCGGAGTTCCTTATCATTCAGCTCCTCAATATATTGAACAGTTAATTGAAAAAGGGTATAAGGTTGCCATTTGTGAACAGACCGAAGACCCGAAAAATGCCAAAGGAGTCGTCAAACGAGAAGTTGTTCAATTAATTACTCCAGGTACGTTAATGGAAGGTAAGCATTTACACGATAAAGAGAACAATTACATAGCATCGTTTACATCCTTTGATCATTCGTTTGCGCTATCTTATGCTGACTTATCAACGGGCGAAACGAAAACGACGATAACCAATCAATTTGATGATATATTAAATGAATGTTCATCATTAAAAGTAAAAGAAATCGTTGTTTCTGAACAAACGAATCCAAAACTTTTACAAAAACTGAAGGAACGATTATCACTAACCGTTTCGTACGAAGAAGATGTTCAAGTTTTAGAGTCTTTTCAACCATTATTAAAAGAATTGAATGATGATTCGTTAATTATCGCTTCTAGCAGACTTTTTAACTACCTATACAAAACGCAAAAGCGAAGCTTAGACCATTTACGTCCGGTGGAAAAGTATGAACTCCATCATTATATGAAAATCGATTATTTTTCCAAACGTAATTTAGAATTAACAGAGACGATACGAACAAAGGGAAAAAAAGGTTCACTCTTATGGTTATTGGATGAAACGATGACGGCCATGGGGGGACGATTATTAAAACAATGGATTGATCGCCCATTAATTCAAAAACAGGAAATTGAACGTCGTTTACATGTTGTAGAAAAATTTCTTGAACATTATTTTGTTCGACAAGAAATAAGAGAACTATTAAAACAAGTATATGACTTAGAACGACTTTCAGGACGTGTTGCATTTGGAAATGTAAACGCAAGAGATTTAGTCCAATTAAAAAAATCTTTACAACAAATTCCTTCTTTAAAAGAGTTTATTTATCAGTTAAATAGTGAAGAAAGCAATCTGTTAGCTGATTCTCTTGACCCTTGTGAAGAAGTTGCAGACCTTCTAGAACGTGCTTTAGTTGACCAACCTCCGATAAGTGTAAAAGAAGGGAATATGATTCGCGAAAATTATAACGAAGAATTGGACCGTTATCGTGATGCAAGTAGAAACGGGAAAAATTGGATTGCGCAACTTGAGCGAGACGAGCGAGAACGTACAGGAATCAAATCTTTAAAAGTAGGATACAATCGAGTCTTTGGATATTATATCGAGGTCACGAAAGCAAATTTACATTTGTTAAATGACGACCGTTATGAGAGAAAGCAGACACTAGCCAATGCAGAAAGATTTATTACACCTGAATTAAAAGAAAAAGAAGCTTTAATTTTAGAAGCAGAAGAAAAAATAGTGGATCTGGAATATGACCTTTTCACAGAAATAAGAGAAAAGGTAAAGACATTTATCCCTCGCTTACAAAAGTTAGCTAGAACAGTTAGTGAAATCGATGTGTTGCAAAGTTTTGCGACCGTAAGTGAAGAGCGCCATTACGTAAAACCAACGTTTAGTAAAGATGGTACTCTTTCCATTAAAGAAGGAAGACATCCGGTTGTTGAGAAAGTGATGAATCGTCAAAGTTATGTACCAAATAGTTGTCAGATGGATGGCGATCGTGAATTACTATTAATAACCGGACCAAACATGTCGGGAAAGAGTACATTCATGCGTCAAATTGCCTTAACGGCTATCCTCGCGCAAATCGGGTGTTTTGTTCCTGCGGAAGAAGCGACACTTCCGATTTTTGATCAAATTTTTACAAGAATTGGAGCAGCTGACGACTTAATTAGTGGACAAAGTACTTTTATGGTAGAAATGCTAGAGGCAAAAAATGCGATCATCAATGCGACAAAAAATAGTTTAATATTATTTGATGAAATTGGAAGAGGAACGTCTACCTACGATGGCATGTCATTGGCACAAGCGATGATTGAATACATTCATGATCGCATTGGTGCTAAAACATTATTCTCCACCCACTACCATGAATTAACCGTCTTAGAAGAAAAATTACCGAAACTAAAAAATGTCCATGTAAGTGCGATGGAACAAAATGGAAAAGTGGTATTTCTTCATAAAGTAAAAGACGGGGCCGCTGATGAGTCATACGGAATTTATGTTGCTGAATTAGCAGAATTACCAAAAGACTTAATCGAGAGAGCAAAAGAAATTTTACAAGCATTTGAGAAAAACGAAAAAGATAGAATGAGCCAGTCGGTTGAAACTGAAGAAGTAAAGCAATTATCATTTTTTGAAGAAGAACCGGTAAAAGAAAAAAGCTCGTTAACTACGAAAGAAAGAAAAGTGTTAGAAAGTATAGAACAATTAAATTTACTGGAAATGACACCATTACAAGCAATAAACAAGCTCTATGAATTACAAAAAAATTTAAAAAGTTAGAAGGTGGCACGATTGGGAAAAATCATTCAACTCGACGATGCCCTATCAAACAAAATCGCAGCCGGTGAAGTGGTGGAGCGACCGGCATCCGTTGTAAAAGAATTATTAGAAAACTCCATTGATGCGAAAAGTACTGTTATCGAAATCGAATTAGAAGAAGCAGGACTTTCGAAAATTAGAGTGATCGATAATGGAGAGGGAATTGAACCGGACGATGTCGTCACCGCTTTTTCCCGTCATGCAACTAGTAAAATTAAAGATGAGCGAGATTTATTTCAAATTGTAACGTTAGGGTTTAGAGGTGAAGCCTTACCTAGTATTGCAAGTGTTTCGAAATTGGAGATGATAACAAGTACCGGGGAAGGTCATGGAACAAAAATCGTTCTTGATGGGGGAAAGATCGTAACCCACGAACAAGCACCATTAAGAAAAGGAACTGATATCACCGTTACTGATTTGTTTTTTAATACACCGGCGAGATTGAAATATATGAAAACGATTCATACGGAATTAGGAAATATCACAGATATTGTCAATCGCATTGCTTTAGCTCATCCAGAAGTGTCGATTAAACTCATTCATAATGGGCGCGTATTGCTTCATACGACTGGAAATGGAGATGACCGGCAAGTATTAGCCGCAATTTATGGGATGAATATTGCGAAAAAAATGATTCCCATTCAAGCGACATCTCTTGATTTTAAACTTACTGGTTTCATAGGTTTACCAGAAATAACAAGAGCTTCCCGCAACTACATTTCTATTATGATTAACGGCCGGTTTATCAAAAATTATAGCCTAGCAAAAGCAGTTCTCGAAGGGTACCATACATTCTTACCAATTGGAAGGTACCCCATTTGCCTACTTCATATCGAAATGGATCCACTTCTAATAGATGTGAACGTTCATCCATCAAAATTGGAAGTTCGATTAAGTAAAGAAGCCGAACTGAATCAATTAATTGAAGAGTGTATTCGTAATACGTTAAGAAAACAGACTTTAATTCCTTCGGTGACGGTAGAAAAAACAAAAACGAAACCAATTGTTGAACAAACAACATTGACATTAGACCATCTTACTAGACAAGATACTCCAAAATCAGTTTCACAAACACCTGATCATCAACTACAAGAGAATAATAGCATTAAAGAAAAAGAACAAAATCCGATGGAGATGCCACAAACGGAAAGGGTGTTTGAAAAATATTCATCCAGTGAAAGTTCTGAGGAAAAACAAGAAGCTATTAATAACGATGAAAGTCAGCCAAATGAAAACGAACCTTCATCCAAAGTTCCGCCTTTGTATGCTGTAGGGCAAGTTCATGGAACATATATAATTGCACAAAATGAAAACGGGCTCTATATCATCGACCAACACGCTGCTCAAGAAAGAATTAAATATGAATATTATAAAGAAAAAGTTGGTCAAGTAACCAATGAACTTCAAGAATTACTTTTACCAATGACATTTGAATTTTCTACTGATCAATATGTAAAAATTGAAGAACACTTAGAGGAATTGAGAAAAGTAGGAGTATTTTTAGAACCATTTGGTCATAACAGCTATATCATTCGTAATCATCCAGTATGGTTCCCTAAAGGAATGGAGAAACAAATTATTGAAGAGATGATTGAACAAGTTTTAGGAATGAAGCAAGTGAATATTCAAAAATTAAGAGAAGAAGCTGCAATTATGATGAGTTGTAAAGGGTCGATCAAAGCGAACCATTATTTACGATTACAAGATATGCAAACGCTTCTTGATACATTAAGAGAAACTACAGATCCATTTACATGCCCGCATGGTAGACCGATTATCATTCATTATTCAACCTATGAGTTAGAGAAAATGTTTAAACGAGTCATGTAACTTCAAGGCTGTTTCGTTTAAAAAACGAGGCAGCTTTTTAATTGTGAAAAAATCAAATACTCATTTGTCTTATCGCAACGGGCTTATTCATTTCGTAAGCTACTAAGAAAGGCTATGAGTCTAATCTCCTATTTTCTTGAAAGATTTGCCAATATTTGTTCGTTGTTTTTTTAATATTAATAAAGTAATATGTTTATAAAAAAATGATCATTCAAAATTATTAGTCATCTATTCGAGTGGTTGATTCCCTCCATAAAATTGTCATCATTGTTTATCACATCCTTGTAAAAGTTACTATTCAACCATCTACCTAGTTTAATTTTCTCGAATTGTTAAAAGTTTACATCCTCGATCATGAAGTGAATAGTTTATTAGACACTGTAAAATCAAACTAGATCGTAGGAATCTTATTATTTTATCGTTGAAAATTGAGGGATGTTTATGATTAGCGAAGATAACATTCGCATTGCTATTGTTAACACCTACCATTCGTATACGATTATATTAAAAGAAGTTATCAAACGAACGCGTCCAGATCTTATTGATCATGTGGATATCATCGACCAACTAAAAGATCTAAATGATGAATACGAATATATTTTTTGTGATACAGAGAATTTATCTGAGGAGTTTCTCCCTATTTTTTATAAATTAATTGAAAATAATCGTTCAGTTTTTATTCTTTACTCTTATCACGAAGAGAATCCTTGGAAGATTGAAAAAGAAAATGTTTATTATTTTTATAAAGAAGCTGATTTTCAATCGATTGTCAATGTTGTTAGAGAAGCATTTTTGAAGAAACCTAGTTAGAGAAGGCATATGGTGCCTTCCTTTTTATTGTCAAGATTTTATGAAGTATAAATATTATAGATTCGTCTATAATAGTTAGAGGTTCACCAACGATGTAAAATATGGTACGATAATCTTGCAAATGAATGGACTTCGAAAGGAATACATTTAAAGGCTGTGAAATACTTTGAAAAAAAAAGAAAAGGTTGCAGTAATTATCGGGCCAACAGCCGTTGGAAAAACGAAATTAAGTATATATACGGCAAAACGATTAAATGGTGAAATTATTAGTGGAGATTCCATGCAAATTTATCGAGACATGGACATAGGAACGGCAAAAATCAAAGAAGAAGAAAAAGAAGGGATTCCCCATCATCTAATTGATATAAAAGATCCTGATGAATCATTTTCCGTTAAAGAGTTTCAACAATTAGTTAGAGAAAAAATAACCGAAATTACTAATCGAAATCGTCTTCCAATTATTGTAGGAGGAACAGGACTATATATTCAATCCGTATTATACAATTATCAGTTTCCTGACGTTCCAACTGACGACCATGTGCGGAAAAAATTATATGAAACAGCGGAAACAGAAGGAAAAGAAAAACTTTATCAACAATTGCTTCAAATTGATCCCGTTTCAGCAAAACATATTCATCCTAACAATGTAAGACGTGTTGTTCGCGCGTTAGAAGTTTATTTAACAACTGGAATTCGAATGAGTGAAAAACGTGAGCAACAAGAAAAGAATATGATTTATGAAACAGCACTTGTCGGTTTGACAATGGATAGGGAGCTTTTGTATAAAAGAATTAATTTACGAGTGGATGTAATGATGAAAGAAGGATTGCTGGAAGAAGCAAAAAGATTATATAATCGTGGCATTAGAGATTGCCAGTCGGTTCAAGCCATCGGGTATAAAGAACTATATGAATACTTCGAAGGAAGGCTTTCATTAGATGAAGCGATTGAGTTGTTAAAGAAAAACTCTCGGAACTATGCTAAACGTCAACTAACATGGTTCCGTAACAAGATGGATGTCAAGTGGTTTGATATGACGAACTTGGAGCAGGAACTAAAAATTTTTGAGGAAATATCCCAATATATTGCAGGAAAGCTCCAAGTAAAAGCGAATACATAAATAAGAGAAACATGAGGAGGACGAATGATGAAACAACCGATTAATATTCAAGATCAATTTTTAAATCAATTAAGAAAAGAAAATATTCAAGTAACTGTTTTTTTATTAAACGGTTTTCAAATTAGAGGCTATGTAAAAGGTTTTGATAATTTTACAGTACTTTTTGAATCCGATGGGAAACAACAATTAGTATTTAAACATGCTATTTCCACGTTTGCACCGAGCAGAAATGTTCAATTAGAGATGGAATAATCAAGATAGGCGCCATATAGGCGTCTTTTCTTTTCTCCACATTTAGTTTTGCTTCGTTTACATTTCCTCTCATCCAAAAATTTTCTTCACACCATTTCTCTATAAACAGGCGAATAAAAGAAAATATCATGACTTCCCGATTTGTTGAATAAACATATAAATGGAACCATTATTTCTTGGGAAAGCGCAAGATTTGACAAGAATAGCAAAAGCATCCCATTCAACATTTACGATTCGTCAAATTTCCAATAGATTAAAAGAAATCCATCAAGTTTATGTCGAAATATTGGGATGGGCGATGATCACAAATTTAACAACTGTGCGTATACTGATGGAAGAATGAGAGGTGAACTTGCTTTGGATCAACCATTACGGATGAAGAATAATGGTCAAATTAATATCGTTTTAAATACAAAACGAAAAAGTGTATGGAAAGAACCGAAGAAAGAAGTTGTTCCTAAGGAGATTCCTACAACACATGAGGCGCTAAAAGAAATTGAAGAAGAGCTAAATTCGCTAGTAGGCATGGAAAATATGAAAAAAATCATAAAGGAAATCTATGCTTGGATTTATGTAAATAAGAAAAGAGAAGAAAAGGGATTAAAAGCTAGTAAACAAGCGCTCCATATGATGTTTAAAGGGAATCCGGGCACAGGTAAAACAACCGTCGCAAGATTAATCGGAAAATTATTTCAAAAGATGAACATTTTATCGAAAGGTCATTTGATTGAGGCAGAAAGAGCGGATTTAGTAGGAGAATATATTGGGCATACGGCACAAAAAACGAGAGATTTAATTAAAAAGGCTCTTGGAGGAATTTTATTTATCGATGAAGCATATTCATTAGGGCGTGGAGGAGAAAAGGACTTCGGTAAAGAAGCAATTGATACATTAGTTAAGCATATGGAAGATAAACAACATGAATTTATTTTAATTTTAGCCGGATATTCAAGAGAAATGGATCATTTTTTAACACTTAATCCAGGACTTCATTCACGTTTTCCATTAGTCATAGATTTTCCCGATTATACGGTAGACGAATTAATAGAAATTGCTAAAAAAATGTTGGATGAAAAACAATATGTTTTAAGTTCAGATGCAGAAAGAAAATTAAGAGAACATTTAATATACATGAAAACGGCCATTCAGCCGATCACTTTCTCCAATGGTAGATACGTCAGAAATATCATCGAAAAATCGATCCGTACACAAGCAATGAGATTATTAATGGAGAATGACTATTCTCGAAATGAGTTAATGACATTAAGAAGCATTGATTTAGTATTTCCAGATGAAGAAAAATAAAAAATCGCAAGCGGGGGGGTGCTTGCGATTTTTTTGCCAGAACATCAAATTTTCATGTTTGATCATAACTATGAATTTTCTAGGCATTCAATTATAATTATATATGTTTCCATCTATCTCGATGTGAAACAATAATATAGGAAAATAATTTATTGAAAAAAATAATCAAATTGTCTCATTTTCTTGTGAATATCTTTCAAATTTAAGAAAATGAGTTGAATTATACGTCTTTACCGATTTTATCATGATGAATGAGGAATTCAACCCTTTCGGGAAAAGTACATATATTCAAAAAATTATAAATTAACTAGAAGATTGGTGATACGATGACAAAACAAAAAGAACGAGTCATTTTAGTAGGATGTCAACTGCCTTCAATGGAAGATGAACAGTTTCATTATTCCTTAGAAGAACTAGCATCTTTAACAGAAACGGCCAATGGCGAAGCGGTTATAACCGTTACCCAAAAGCGAGATCGTCCTGACCCTGCAACTTATATTGGAAAAGGAAAAGTAGAGGAATTGAAAACGTTAGAAGAAGAGTTGCAAGCGGATGTGATAATTTTTAATAGTGAATTAACTCCAGGTCAATTAAAAAACTTATCGAATATGTTAAATGCAAGAATTATTGATCGTACACAATTAATTTTAGATATATTTGCTATGCGTGCACGATCAAAAGAAGGAAAACTGCAAGTAGAACTTGCCCAATTAGAATACTTATTGCCAAGACTGGTTGGACAAGGAACAGAAATGTCCCGATT
>NZ_JBYLHW010000017.1:34781-35043 GCF_057747715.1 Bacillus sp. JST-5
TCGCAGACGGATCAATGAAATTAAGCAATCATTATTAAGTATCGTAGAGCATCGAGAGCGGTATCGGGAAAGAAGAAAACGAAACGGTGTTTTCCAAGTAGCACTAGTGGGCTATACGAATGCGGGGAAATCGACATTATTTAATCGTTTATCTGATGCTGATTCCTATGAGGAAAACTTATTATTTGCAACATTAGATCCGATGACCCGAAAAATGATTTTACCAAGCGGTTTTTCCGTTGTGCTGACAGACACGGTCGGT
>NZ_JBYLHW010000017.1:35127-39091 GCF_057747715.1 Bacillus sp. JST-5
GTGGTTGATAGTTCAAACCCTGATTATTTCCAACACGAACAAACCGTACAAAAATTATTAACAGAACTTAACATTCATCAAATTCCTCAACTTACGGTTTACAATAAAAGAGATATCCTTTACGATGAATTTGTTCCAACGGTAAAGAATGATGCTATTCACATTTCTGCTTTTCATAAAGATGATTTAATTAAGCTTAAAATAAAAATTGAGGAAATGATGATTCAGCAAATGGTGAAATATGATGTGAAGATTCCATCTTCGGAAGGGAAATTGTTATCGCAATTGAAAAGCGAATCCGTTGTGAAGGAACTCGTATTTATAGAAGATGAAGAAGTTTATCAATTAAAAGGATATGTTTTTCCAAATCAATCGCTATATGGAAAAATAAAAAAATTTCAAGACGGAGAAGGAGAACAACATGTGGAAGGACTGGAAGAATGGTAACAAATTGAAAAGATTAGTAGAGGAAGTGGAAGAACAAATTAAAGATGTTCATTCCTCCATTGATCGAATCATTGACTATAATCAATTAAAGGTATTAAAAAGTTTTCAAAAGTTTCGTGTCAGCGATACACATTTTTACCCATCAACGGGTTATGGTTATGATGATATTGGAAGAGATACATTGGAAGAAGTATATGCAGATGTATTTCGAGCAGAAGCTGGCCTTGTTAGACCTCAAATCATTTCCGGTACTCATGCCATTTCGACAGCGCTATTTGGGGTATTACGTCCCGGAGATGAACTTTTATACATTACCGGGAAACCATACGATACGTTAGAAGAAATTGTTGGAATTCGAGGTTCTGGCGTCGGTTCATTAAAAGAATTCAATATTAGTTACAATTCCGTATCACTATTGGAAGATGGTTCACCTAATTATGAGGCAATTAAGAATTCTATATCCGAACGTACCAAAATGATAGGAATTCAACGATCTAAAGGATATTCGAACAGACCGTCCTTTACTATTGCTGAAATTAAAAAGATGATTGAATTTGTCAAAGAGATAAAAAATGACGTCATTGTGTTTGTAGATAACTGCTACGGGGAATTTGTTGAAGAAATGGAGCCAACAGAAGTGGGCTGTGACTTAATGGCGGGTTCTTTAATCAAAAATCCTGGAGGCGGTTTAGCGAAAACGGGCGGATATATTGTTGGAAAAAAAGAATTAGTTGAAATGTGTGCATATCGATTAACTTCGCCTGGGATTGGTAAAGAGGCAGGGGCATCATTATATTCATTACAAGAAATGTATCAAGGATTTTTCTTAGCCCCTCATATCGTAGGACAAGCATTAAAAGGTGCTATATTTACATCGGCTTTATTAGAAAAATTAGGGATGAACACAAATCCATCGTGGAACAGTAAACGTACAGATTTAATTCAGTCTGTTGAATTTCACGACAAAGAGCAAATGATTGAATTTTGCCAGGCCATCCAATATGCATCACCTGTTAATTCACATGTTACCCCATATCCAAGTTATATGCCAGGATATAGTGACGATGTGATTATGGCTGCCGGTACGTTTATACAAGGAGCGAGCATCGAATTAACAGCTGATGGACCAATTCGACCTCCATATACAGTTTATGTTCAAGGAGGATTGACATATTCGCATGTAAAACTTGCCATTTGTATTGCAATCGATCGATTAATCGAAAAAGGTCTTGTCATCCTTTAAACATTTCGTTTAAAAATTTTTGGTTAAAAGTTCGGCTATAAACCGAACTTTTTTAATTTGATATGAATAAATTTATGATGTAAGATTTTCTAACATCATATTGACAGAATAATTAACATGATGTAAGATGAACATATGAATTAAAGGAGAGGGGGAGTTCGTTGATGAAAGGAAGTGACATTCGTAGAAACATGCCGTTGTTCCCAATCGGAATCGTTATGGAACTTACCGAATTAACGGCTAGACAAATTCGCTATTACGAGGAACACGGATTAGTGACACCAGCAAGAACAAAAGGCCGACAGCGACTATTTTCGTTAAACGACATTGACAAATTATTAGAGATTAAAGATTTACTAGACCAAGGAATTAACATTGCAGGAATAAAACAAGTATTTGCAATGAAGGAACAGCATGAAATGGATATTCAATATTACAAAGCAGAACAAAAAGCTAGAAAAGAATTGTCGGAGGAAGAACTTCGAAAGGTACTTCGCTACGAATTAATGCAAGCTGGACGCTACAATCGAACATCTCTTCGACAAGGCGATCTTTCCCGATTCTTTCACTAATTTTATTTTCAGGAGGAATAATCAATGGCTAAGTACACAAGAGAAGATATTGAAAGAATGGCTCGTGAAGAAAATGTGTCCTTTATTCGATTACAATTTACAGACATTTTAGGAACGATTAAAAATGTGGAAATCCCAAGAAGCCAATTAAGCAAAGCGCTGGATAACAAAATGATGTTTGATGGATCTTCCATTGAAGGATTTGTACGAATTGAAGAATCCGATATGTATTTATATCCAGATTTAGACACATGGGTTATTTTCCCTTGGACAGCTGAGAAAGGGAAAGTTGCTCGTCTCATTTGTGATATTTATAAATCTGACGGCACACCGTTTGAAGGAGATCCTCGTAACAATTTAAAACGTGTGTTACAAGAAATGAGAGAGCTAGGATTTACAAGTTTTAATTTAGGACCAGAACCAGAATTTTTCTTATTTAAGCTGGATGAAAAAGGGGAGCCGACTTTAGAGTTAAATGATAATGGTGGGTATTTTGATTTAGCACCTACGGATTTAGGGGAAAACTGCCGTCGCGATATCGTATTAGAATTAGAAGAAATGGGTTTTGAAATTGAAGCCTCCCATCATGAAGTAGCTCCAGGACAACATGAGATTGATTTTAAATATGCTGACGCGGTAACTGCTTGTGATAATATCCAAACGTTCAAATTAGTAGTTAAAACTATTGCTCGCAAACACAGTCTACATGCTACATTTATGCCAAAACCTTTATTTGGAGTAAACGGCTCTGGTATGCACTGCAATATATCTCTTTTTAAAGGAAACGAAAATGCATTCTTTGATCCGAACGGGCCACTAAAAATGAGTGAAACAGCTTATCAGTTTATTGCAGGAGTTTTAAAACATGCTCCTCATTTTACAGCTGTTACTAATCCAACAGTTAACTCTTATAAACGTCTTGTTCCTGGTTATGAAGCACCATGTTATGTCGCTTGGTCTGCTCAAAACAGAAGTCCGTTAATTCGAATCCCTGCTTCACGAGGATTAAGTACACGTATTGAAGTGCGAAGTGTAGACCCTTCTGCAAATCCATATTTAGCAATGGCAGTATTATTAAAAGCAGGTTTAGATGGAATTAAAAACAAATTAACGCCTCCTGCTCCAGTAGATCGTAACATTTATGTGATGACAAAAGAGGAACGTTTAGAAGAAGGAATCGTTGATTTACCTGCTACATTAGCCGAAGCTTTAGAAAATTTAAAAGCTGATAAAGTCATTACAGATGCCTTAGGTGGACACATATTAGAACGTTTTCTTGAGGCAAAAGAAATTGAATGGGATATGTTCCGCACGGCAGTTCATCCTTGGGAACGTGAACAGTATATGAAGATGTATTAATATAATGTTCTGCTGTTAAAACCATTTGAACTAGCAAATTTGTTCATCTTAGATGGAAATATATAGAGAATGGAAAAGATTGGCTATAGCCAATCTTTTTTTTATGTGCGCCCGGCATGTACATGAACTATAGGGTGTAAGTCCCGAACCCCGAAGACAGAAGTAGAGGTTAGCCAAGAGCAAGGGTGTCCGTGGTGACGCGGAATCTGAAGGAAGCTGGAGGCAAAACACCGGTCCGAGGAACACGAACCTCATATAAGGCTAGGTATGATTGAGTGAGTTTGCATAACAAAACAAAGCTCTTTCTGTCGAAGGTCATATCGAGTAAATGAGGCGGATAGAT
>NZ_JBYLHW010000170.1:0-647 GCF_057747715.1 Bacillus sp. JST-5
CCTTTTTGCGAAGACATTCATCGTTCCCTCGGCACTTCCCATTGGACGCATTCCTTTGGTGTCAATACCTTGTTCTTGGAGCCACTTCCGGTAATCCCCGAGGGCTTCAGGATATTTTTCTAGTTGACGAATCAATTGGTCAAGACGTTCTTCCTGATCCTCTGTCTCTAGTGTTCCAACAGCACTGTTTAATTCCGTAAGTAGTTTCTGACTGTCATAGGACGCTAGTGCCTTTTGCATTTGGCGATAGCGAGGATGCTTACGGAATAAGCTCCGAATATCCCTTGCCACGTGGAAACGGTCAATTGAAAAGAATGCCCTGCCTTTAAAATGGTCTCGACAGGCTGTAATCCATCCGGCACCATCCCCGTTTATTACTAGCTTATGGACAGTTGGGTCATACTCGAAGTTTTCTATGAGAAAATCCTCAAAGGCCTCCCAAAATGGCTGGTTCCCACGGTGAATAAAATGGCGTTTGTCTTTCAAACTTACTCGTTTTCCGTTGATTTCCCAGCCCTGATGAACCGCTGCAATTTTTTCTTCCTTGCCCCGTTTTCCTTTTCCTTGACGTTTCACATATAGGCCGTCCACTTCCACGAATAGGACAGGATCGTTTACAGGCTGTCGCTCTTTTGGGATACTTTCAA
>NZ_JBYLHW010000171.1:0-627 GCF_057747715.1 Bacillus sp. JST-5
ATTTTTTCGATTTTTATCTGAAAGTAGCTGGCGGATGCCGGCTACTTTCAGGAAGTTGTGGGCTAATGCCACAATCCCAAACTCAACATGTACCTTGTCGAGGCCCCGCAAAGAAAATCTGCGGAACGACCGATTGCCCTTGATGTGACCGAACACACTTTCTGCCTCGACTTTGCGTCGAGCGTAGATGGCGGCTTTCTCTTCACATTCAAGGGCTGTTTTGGCCTTTGCTTTCATTTCTTCGAAGATGGGATTCCAGTGAACTTGACGATTTCCCTTCGCTTTTGTGCATTTCGCTTTCAATGGGCAATCGGTACAATCTTCACATTCGTATATTTTGAAGCTTTGTTCATAGCCAGATGGATTCTTTTTGTTTTGGTATTTTTTAAACGTTACTCTCCTTCCATTCGGGCAAATAAAACAATCATCCTCTTCACAATAGGTCCAGTTTTTGGCATTTTTAATGTCTTTTTTGTATGTACGTGTTTGTTCTTTTACATAGCTCCCATAAGGAATTAGAAACTCAAACCGGGGCTCTTTCTCATCACCAACTGCATATACATAGTTTTCTTCACTACCATAGCCTGCATCCGCAATAACTGTTTGGGGCATCGGTAATGAAGTGGA
>NZ_JBYLHW010000172.1:0-575 GCF_057747715.1 Bacillus sp. JST-5
CCGCCTCGTCAAAAGAGACCTCCTATGGAGGACAAAGGGAAGTCGAGCCTGGTTAGATTGGGCGAAGACCACGGAAGGTGTGAAGAACTTGGAAGTGCAGCACCGAAGAATCCCTCGGGGTATGGGGAGCGGTATGTTGAGAAAGTAGATAACGGAACTGGGGAGGCCCTCCTCCACACTTCATAAGAAGTAAAGAGGAAACCTATAAACCTGATGGTGAAAGGGTGGACTGTGGAGAGGGAGTCGGAGGGGGTCATAGTACTGATGAAACCATGGAACACAACGTGGCTGAAGGAAGGACCCCTGCTTCGTTCATAAGTTCGAAGGAGGTAAGAGTGAGTGAATGCCGGAAAACTGGCTAACTACACCGATGTCAAAGCTCGAGAACTCTGGAAAACTTTATACCTTTGTGCCAAGGAAAGTCCAACACGCCGATTTCATGCCTTATACGATAAAATCTATCGTCCGGATATTCTCGCAGAGGCATGGCGTAGAGTGAAAGCGAATAAGGGAAGTTGTGGAGTAGATGGAGAAACCATTGAATTTATCATCCATCAATACGGGGAAAGGAACCT
>NZ_JBYLHW010000173.1:0-531 GCF_057747715.1 Bacillus sp. JST-5
TAAAAAATCGTCCTTTCTGTAATGTTGTGTGGTAACTTCATTTTACTAGAAAGGACGATTTTTTTGTGCATTTTTTTTAAAAGTGAAAAATGAGGGGCTCCAAAAAGTCAGTTACCCTGACTTTTTGGACAGCCCCATTTTTTGTTTTCTTTCAGACAATTTGAATCATTTCATGGTATACTATTAACAATTCTTGATAGAACCTTTTTGGAGGTACATGCATGAAAGTAAAATGCGTCATTTGTGACAAAATTGAAGAGATTGATGATCATTCCCCTCTTGCTAAAAAATTAAGAAACCGACCGATTCATACATATTTATGTCAAGAATGTCACGACCGAATAAAAGAAAAAACAGAAGCAAGAATAGCAACAGGCAAATTCCGCCTAAACAAACCCATCATCAACCAAGACAACTGGTGACTAGAAAAGCGGAGGCGAGCGTTTAGTGGCGAACGAACGGGAGACACTCCTGCACTGAGATAAAGGAAACACAGCGAGGGACGAGCTGATGTTGACTTATCGTAGGGGA
>NZ_JBYLHW010000174.1:0-519 GCF_057747715.1 Bacillus sp. JST-5
GGGGCTGTCCGATAAGTCCCTAATAATGAAGCAAGTGGAGAAAAACGACTCGTTTTTCTCCACTTGCTTTTGTATTTTTTCGGTTTTGATCTGAAAGTAGCTGGCGTTTGCCTGCTACTTTCAGGATGTTGTGGGCTAATGCCACAATTCCAAACTCGACATGTACTTTGTCGAGACCCCGTAAAGAAAATCTGCGGAACAACCGATTGCCCTTGATGTGACCGAACACACTTTCTACTTCGACCTTGCGTCGAGCATAGATAGCGGCTTTTTCTTCACATTCAAGGGCTGTTTTTGCCTTTGCTTTCATTTCTTCGAAGACGGTATTCCAGTGAACTTGTCGATTCCCTTTTGCTTTCGTACATTTCGCTTTTAATGGGCAATCCGTACAGTCTTCACATTCGTATATTTTAAAACTTTGCTCATACCCAGACTGATTCTTTTTGGTTTGATACTTTTTAAACAAGACTTTCCTTCCATTCGGGCAGATAAAACAATCATCCTGTTCAAGATAGGTCC
>NZ_JBYLHW010000175.1:0-510 GCF_057747715.1 Bacillus sp. JST-5
GGCTCTATACTAAATGTGGTGGTCATGCTTATCATCTCAAGGGCAGAGATGGATTTACAAAAAGTGATAAAAAAATAACACCTTCTTCTCTCTCTTTGTTAATCTATAGTTGCGACACAATAGACACGAAAGGGAGAGAAGATAGGTGCTTACTCATTCTATCATAAACTTATTAGGGATTAAAGATAAGCATGTAGAGATTTTTGATTCAGGGGAAAGTCAAGGAGTATTTTGGTTTGAACTACATACACGTGTGAAAATGCAGAAGTGTCCAAAGTGTAAAAGCCGTACCAAACGCATCCATAGTTATCGAATGCAAAAAATACAGAGTTCATCAGTGGCGGGAAAACGAGTGTACTTACATGTGAAGAAGCGAAGATATCGTTGTACAACATGTGGACATACTTTCTATGAAAAGCTTTCGTTTGTAGACCGATATCAACGTCACACGCTCATGCTGGTTCAGGAGGCACTAGTTTTGAGTGCAGAAATGTCCTTTACACATGCTGG
>NZ_JBYLHW010000018.1:0-38987 GCF_057747715.1 Bacillus sp. JST-5
CTTCCGTGGTCTTCGCCCAATCTAACCAGGCTCGACTTCCCTTTGTCCTCCATAGGAGGTCTCTTTTGACGAGGCGGCAGGATTCACTTTATGTTACGGTCTGCTGATTTGCTCGCACTCTCCAAGAGAGTTACTTTGTCACAGGGCTTCAACCTTAGGATTTCTCCACCAGTTGCCTGTCAGCTACCGAGCGTCTTGGCACTTACTCGGGTTGGACTTGCACCAACTAGCAGATAACAGCTTAGCTGGGCACGCTTAAATAAAAATAAAACCAGTGAAATTTTACAACATGCAAAATTTCACTGGTTTTTTCATTTTAGAGGGGGTTTTGTCCCAGCCTCTTCCGCTCTTTATTTTCTATTTCCAAGGACGGCTTCGGCAATGTTAACTGCATGATCTCCTATCCGTTCTAAATTACTCACAATATCTACAAAAACAATTCCTGCTTGTCCAGTACAAATACCATCGTTTAAACGTAAGATATGTTTTTTACGTAACTTTCTTTCCATTTGATCAATTTCTTCTTCTTTCTTCACCACATCTCGGGCAAGTTCTTTATCATTATGGTCTAAAGCGTCTATCGCTTCTATAACAGTAGTAATAGTTAAAGTAAACATATTTTCTAAATCTTTAATAGCATCATCCGTCAACTTTACTTTATTCGTCACTTTAAATTCATTTAATTCAACAATATTTTCAAAATGATCACCGATTCTTTCAATGTCTCGCACAGTATCCATTAACGTGGAATGTATTTCAGACTCACCGACTGACAATGGTGTTGAAGAAAGACGAATTAAATAATCCGTGATTTTTCTATCTAAATTGTTAATCGCATCTTCAATGGATAATGCAGTATCTGAATACTTTTGAAGATCCGTTTGTAAAAAGTCTCTTGAATTTTCTAACCCTTTGATAGCAAATTGCCCCATACGAATAACTTCTTCTTTCGCTTGACCAAGCGCGATCGAAGGTGATTGTTCAATAAACATTGGATCTAAATGCTTTGCTTTATATTCTATAACAGAATCTTCACCTGGAATTAATTTAGTTACTATGAATGCCAACACTCCAATGAAAGGTAACTGAATTAGTGTATTAGTTACATTAAACGTTCCGTGAGCAAAAGCAATCGTCATTTTTGAGTTTAAATTGAAAACATCCGTTAAATAAAGCATAAAATTTGTAAATAATGGCAATATCATTAAAAATATTATTGTACCTATAATATTAAACAATACATGAACGGCTGCCGCCCTTTTAGCCGCTACGGATGCTCCAAGAGATGCTAATATAGCTGTGATTGTCGTTCCTATATTATCGCCAAATAATACTGGTAAAGCTGCATGAATATCTAGAAGCCCATCTGCATACATTCCTTGTAATATCCCAATTGTTGCACTCGAACTTTGCACTAATACTGTAAAAATAGTTCCAACTAAAACCCCTAATACAGAATGATCGGACATGCTAATCGTTAAATCATGAAAAGCTTGTAAGTCTCTTAACGGTTTCATTCCTTCGCTCATTAATTCTAAACCGTAGAATAAAGCTCCAAAACCAAATAAAACTTGTCCAAAATAATGAAGCTTTTTATTTTTAAAGAAAAACAATAAAAATGACCCAATTGCTAATATTGGTAATGCAAACGCTCCTACATCAATTCCGATGATGAAAGCTGTTACGGTTGTACCGATATTTGCTCCCATGATCACACCGATAGCCTGTCTCAAATTCATAAACCCAGCACTGACAAGTCCAACGGTAATAACCGTCGTTGCAGAGCTACTTTGAATTAAAACAGTAACAAACATCCCAGCAATGACACCCATTATAGGGTTTGTCGTAAATTTGTCTAATATATCCCGAAGTTTGTCTCCTGCTGATTTTTGGAGACCATCTCCCATCGATTTAATTCCAAATAGGAAGATTCCTAAACCACCGATAAATACAAAAATCATTGCTTGAATGTTTAAATCACTCATAAATGTACTCGCCCCTATTCCAACATTTTTCAATGGAAGTTCAAAACCCTTTACAATTATCCTGTCTAATAAAAAGAAAGTAAAGATTTCTCGAATTAAATTTACATTACTTTTACAATACTCTCTTATTTTACAAAAACATTACAAATTAAAATAATTATTATTTATGGTATCATTTTTCCACTATTGCGGAACAATTATGAAAATATTACAATGTAAAGAAAGAATACAAAAAGGATGGTGACCAATGAATATCTTTAAACAATTAATTGTTAGTTTATATTCCCCTAAAGATATCGCAACATTCCGACTTCAGAAAAAAAGAAAAACAATACTTTACCTAATGCTTTTAACTCTTATTGCAATTATTCCTATGTCTTTTTTTAGTTATACTGCGATTAGTGAAGGAATTAATATATCAAAAACAGCATTAGAACACGATGTTCCTGATTTTGAAATTCGCGATGGAATTTTCACTTCTGAATCTGATGAACCCGTTTATTTAGAATCCAATGGTTTTACAGTAATACTAGACAGTTCCGGGACTTTAACACCTGAAGATATATTAAACATGGATGATACATTTGCTTTGCTGCAACATGAACTGGTCATATCTATGGATGGGGCTCATAATACATACGAATATTCCCAACTTCAAGGGATCAACATCTCAAAACAAGATATTGAAGATTTCGTTCAAGGAATTGAAGGAGGAAAAACGCTTATCATTTCCATCTTCGTTTTCTTCATTTATCTTTTCTCGCTCATTGGTCAATTCATAGATGTAACGATCATCGCCATTATCGGACTATTATTTAAAAACATTTTGCAAAAGCAGTTAACATTTGGGCAAATTTGGCGACTAAGTGCGTATAGCGTAACATTACCAACCATTTTCTTTACACTGATGGAAGCTTTAAAAACAGAAGTGCCATTTCAATTCATTATCAATTGGGGAGTAGCTTTAATCATGTTATATTTAGCAATGAAAGAAAGCGAATCCAATGTAACTCCTAATTACGATGAATATTAATATGTTTTTTTAGACCTCTGTTTCCACTAAAGGAAATAGAGGTTTTTGTTTTATCCAACTATTACTTATTTGTACATACAAAGAAATAATAGTCTTTGTTTTATATGAATCGGTCACTTTGATAGATTTATAATAACTTGAAAAGGAATTCGAAAATACTAAATCTTTCTATGAAAAATTGGAATATTTAATAGAGATTGGAATAGACATGTACTAATCAACGTATTTGGAGGCAATGATTATGAAAAAAATCCTAACGATGATTAGTGCAATAATTGTTATATATGCTATATATGTTGATTTAACCGAGGGTACTTTACATGTGGAAGGTAAGAAACCTGTCAATTCATCCGAGTTAGTAGAAACAATCCCTTATAAGAAAATAGAAGTTCGCCCTGGTGATACAGTTTTATCTATTGTCGAACAATTGAACGGTAAAGCTCATTCTTTATCCATTGAAAAAATTGTGAAAGACTTTGAACGTTTGAATGCTGGATTAAAGCCAGAAGAAATCCAAGCGGGTAAGATTTATAATTTCCCCATTTACGAATATCCTAGTGAGTAGATAATTTGCTTTTCTTGTCAAAAAACTAACACCACTGTAAAATGAATATGTATGAAGAAGTCCAATGCATATTAAAGGAGCGAATCATTTTGGGTGAAATTATACATCGTTCAAAAACCCGCCCAGTTCGAGTAGGAAACTTGACCATAGGCGGAAGTAACGAATTATTTATACAAAGTATGACAACAACTAAAACACATGATGTCGAAGCTACTGTGAAGGAAATTCATCGACTAGAAGAAGCTGGATGTCAGATCGTTCGTGTCGCATGTCCGGATGAGAGAGCGGCGAATGCGATTAGTGAAATTAAAAAGCGAATTAATATTCCTTTAGTCGTTGATATACATTTTGATTATAAACTTGCGCTTAAAGCCATTGAAGGTGGAGCAGATAAAATTCGAATTAATCCAGGTAATATTGGTCGTAAAGAAAAAGTAGAGGCAGTTGTAAAAGCTGCTAAAGAACGAGGGATCCCAATTCGAATTGGTGTAAATGCCGGATCATTAGAAAAACGAATTTTAGAAAAATACGGCTATCCAACCGCAGACGGAATGGTAGAAAGTGCACTTCATCATATTCGCATTCTTGAAGAATTAGATTTCCACGATATAATTGTTTCATTAAAAGCTTCGGATGTGCAATTGGCCATTGAAGCATATGAAAAAGCAGCTAGAACATTTGATTATCCTTTACATTTAGGAATTACTGAATCTGGTACGCTATTTGCGGGAACGGTAAAAAGTGCGGCAGGCCTTGGAGCTCTCTTAAGCAAAGGAATCGGAAACACATTGCGTGTTTCTCTAAGTGCGGATCCAGTTGAGGAAGTGAAAGTAGCTAGAGAATTGTTAAAAGTATTTGGCCTTTCTTCTAATGCTGCTACACTAATATCTTGCCCAACGTGTGGAAGAATTGAAATTGATTTGATTAGCATCGCAAATGAAGTGGAAGAGTATATTCAATCCATTAAAGCTCCGATTAAGGTTGCCGTTCTTGGTTGTGCTGTAAACGGACCTGGAGAAGCTAGAGAAGCAGATATAGGAATTGCTGGAGCTCGTGGTGAAGGATTACTATTTAGAAAAGGGAAAATCGTTAGAAAAGTGCCGGAAAGTATTATGGTTGAGGAATTGAAAAAAGAAATTGACGCAATTGCCGAAGAATATTTTCAAAAAAAAGCTGAAGAAGATAAACAATCCATTATTAAATAAATGGTATCAGGATGAAGGAGAAATTGACTGCTTAATTTTCTCCTTTTTTCTATTTTTTCATTTTGTCTCAATTAATACATGGTTTAAAAAAATGTTTTGTCACTTATGATTACATACCGATTGACTGAATATTTGCAAATTTAGCAAGTAGCATAAAAAGAAGCCAGTGAAATTATAAAAGTAAAATTTCACTGGCTTTCATTTTGTGGAGGGGGCGTGCTCAGTATGTTCATTGAGCACGAATGCCTAGTGAACGATGACCTCTCTCCCTTGCGATAAGTCAACAACAGCTCGTTCCTCGCTGTGTTTCCTTTATCTCAGTACGAGGAGCCCTCCCGTTCGTTCGCCACTTTGCGCTCGCCTTCGCTTTTCGATTTGTCTAGCTCGGCTCGCAGTGGCTTGCGAACGACCCACTCCTTCCCCTACGATAAGTCAACAGCGGCTCGTCCCTCGCCTTGTTTCCTTTATCTCAGTTCTGGAGTGTCTCCCGTTCGTTCGCCACTTTACGCTCGCCTTCGCTTTTCGATTTGTCTAGCTCGGCTCGCAGTGGCTTGCGAACGACCCACTCCTTCCCCTACGATAAGTCAACAGCGGCTCGTCCCTCGCCTTGTTTCCTTTATCTCAGTTCTGGAGTGTCTCCCGTTCGTTCGCCACTTTGCGCTCGCCTTCGCTTTTCTAGAAGAACGGTGCTATAAAGAGTCGTATAATAATGGATACAGCACCGATACCAATTGCCCAAGATCCTAAAGTTTCTGCACCTTGTCTACGTGCAATGAATCCGACAATGATACCGGCTGCTCCTAATAGAACTGGCAATACAAATAAAGAAATAATGGATAATGCGATGGCCGTCCATCCAATTCCTTGACCATTTTCTGTAACTTCGTTTGTTTCACGGTTGTAAATTGGCTCCCTAGTTCGCTGGACAGGTACGGCAAATTCTGAAGCAGTTTCTTCAGCAAAATCACCATTATATAAAAGATCGTCTTGCATCCCTAACTGTTTTTCGACATCTACGTGGTCCGTCGTTTCATTTCTATTTGTATAAGCCTGTTTATTCTTCGGACCATTAGTAGAGTTCGAAGGATTTGGTCGATTGTTCTGTTGTTTATTTTTTGCCATCAATTATCCCTCGCTTTCTTTAATAGGGAGCATTATTATTGTTTACAATTCATTTGATTTCACTAATGAAATATTTAACAATTGCTATAAGTTGTTCTCCAAACTTTTTGGCTACTATGTTAAACTATATGTCGGATAAATAATGGAGAAAGGAAAGGGCATCAATGGAAAAACGTCGCTTTGGAATAGATATCGACGGCACGGTAACGAGTCCGGAATCAATTATTCCTTTTATGAATAAAAAATTTAATCTTAATATTACGTTAGAAGATATAAAACAATACGATTTAGATGTATTAGTAAATATTAGTAAAGAGGAATTTGCCAAATGGTTCAATGAAGTAGAACCGATTATTTATCGAGAGTCTCCTATCGCCCATGGGGCAAAAAAAGTTTTAAACCGATGGAAGCATGAACATGAACTCTATTTCATAAGTGCCCGTAGTTCCCATTTAATGGATGTGACGATTTCTTGGTTTCAACAACATGATTTATCTTATCATCATATCGAATTAATCGGTTCACATGATAAAATTTCTACGGCGAAAAAATATAAGGTAGATATTTTCTTTGAAGATAAACATGATAATGCAGTAGCCATACATGAAGCTTGTCAAATCCCGGTTATTTTATTTGATACTCCATATAATCGAGATCCTATTCCTGAAGGGGTCATACGCGTGGCAAATTGGCATGAAGCTGAAGAATGGGTAAATAATTGGCTCCGTTCATGACGGAGCCAATTCAGTACAATTTGGGCATCTCCCGTATATTTCAAATTTATGATCGGAGATTTCATACCCTTGTAATGATTCAGTGATATTATTCATTGGACAAGTATGAATTTTCTTAGTAGAACCACATTCTAAACAAATAAAATGATGATGATGTTCATTTTTAGAACAAACAATGCGAAAATGTTTTTCTCCTGAAAGTTCTGTCGTTTCCAATATCCCTAATTCGGCAAATAAAGATAAATTTCTATAAATGGTATCAAAACTTAAACCGGGATACTGATCTTTCATGGCTTCCAGGACATCTCTGGCCGTTAAGTATCTTTCCGATGTAGAAAAAAGTTCTAACATCTCTTCCCGCTTATCTGTATGTTTATAACCTTTTTCCTTTAACAATAAAATTGCCTCCGATACATTCATTCCAATCCCTCCTTAACGAGACATAAAAAAACGTTTTTTAACAATCGAAAAGATTAAAATAAGTACGGCAATCATAACAATAGACCCACCAGGTGCTAAATCTAAGTAATAAGCCGTTACTAAACCACCTATCACAGAAATTTCTCCAAATAATATGGAAAGGAAAACTGTTTGTTTAAAACTTTTCGATAATCGAATACTAGCGGCAACCGGAAGCGTAATTAACGATGATACAAGAAGAACCCCGACAATTCGCATGGAAATCGCTATCACAAGTGCAACAAGAATAATAAACGTGTAATGGATCCATTTAATTGGTAACCCAGTTGTTTTTCCATATTCTTCATCAAAGGATAATAAAAATAATTGCTTGAATAAACCAATGACAATGCCAAGTACAGCTAAACTAATAATAATGACGGCAAATAAATCGCTGCGACTGACTGCACTTAAACTACCAAATAAATAACTAAATAAATCAGTATTAAAACCGTCTGCTAAAGAAATAAAGATGACTCCTAAACCAATACCTGCGGACATGATAATGGGAATGGCCAATTCTTCATAATGTTTGTACACCGATCTTAATCTTTCAATAAATAGGGCACCTATAACAGAAAATCCCATTCCAAAATATAATGGATTTAATCCGATATATGGAAAAAATTGTTTTTGAACATACATGCTTGCAGCTATGCCGGCTAATGTAACATGGCTGAGTGCATCCGCAATTAATGACATACGTCGAACAACGATAAATACCCCTAATAATGGGCATATGAAACCAATAAAAATTCCTGTCAAAAAAGCATTCTGCAAAAACTCATAACGAAATAAACTCTCAATCATGCATATTTCCTCCGTGATGATGGTCATGATGGATCATCTGAACTTCATGGCCATAAAAGTTTGACAAATCATGTTGGACAAATTGTTCATATTCTTCCATTTTCCCATGGAAAAATAAAGTTTTATTCACACATGCAACATCTGTCACTTTATTTGTAATTGTACCAATGTCATGAGTGACTAAAAGAAGGGTCATTCCGCTTTCTCGATTTAATTTCTCTAACAATTCATAAAAAGAATGAACCCTTTGTTGGTCAACTCCTACCGTTGGTTCGTCTAAAATCAAAATTTCCGGTTGACTAACAATTGCACGTGCAATAAAAGTGCGTTGCTGTTGCCCCCCAGATAATTCTCCAATATTTCTCATCGCCAAGTGATCCATGTCCACGGCTTTTAATGCATTCATCACCGCTTCTTTTTCATTAACTATTTTCCGTCGTTTAAACAGATGAAAATTTTTCGTTAATCCACTGGCGACAACTTCATACACGGTTGCAGGAAAAGATGTGTTAAATGAGTTGGCTTTTTGCGAAACAAAACCAATTTTTTCCCATTCTTTAAATTGATTGAACGGTTTTCCGAAAAGATGTACTTCCCCTTTTTCCGGTTCTAATAGTCCTAAAATGATTTTGATTAATGTTGATTTTCCTGACCCGTTCGGTCCAACGATTCCTAAAAAGGAACCTTTTTGTACGGATAAATTAATATTTTCCAAAATAAATTCTTTATCATAACGGAAAAAAACATTTTTCACTTCAATAACTGGTTTCAAACGTATCACCTATCTTTTTTCATTTACCAATAATAAGAATCATTCCGATTTAACAAAAACTAGTATACATAAATGTTTCTAATATGTAAATAAACATGTTTTTAATGACACATTGGCTATTGGCATTCATATAGTAATAAAGGGAGGGATTCTTTTGAAACTGATCGAAACAGTCATTAATCATAAAGTCAATAATATTACTGGAGATGAATTATTAAAAATTGGCAAACAATTTAATATCTCCATTACTAAGCAACAAGCTGATGAAATTGCTAAATACTTACGTGGAAAAAATATTAACATATTTGATCACCAAGACCGTTCAAAAGTCATTAAAGAAATCGCCAAGATTACAAATCCTAAAACAGCCAAAAAAGTAAACGAGTTATTTTTATTATTTATGAATTAATTGCAAAAGGAAAAGGCTGCAAACGCAGCCCCTATTTATGCTTCGGCTAAAATTTTATCTAATAATGTTTCATCAAATGTTTGATTTCGAAGCATTTCAATTTCATGTTTGTATGGAGGTTTTTTATTATCTTTAGACTCACCAACATACGGAGTTTCTAATATTTTTGGTATATCAGCTAGTTGCGGATGATGAACGATATAATTTAATGCTTTAAATCCAATATGACCAAATCCTATATTTTCGTGTCGATCTTTCGCTGCTCCTCTAGGATTTTTACTATCATTGATATGCAAAACTTTAATTCGATTGATGCCAATAACTTTATCAAATTGCTCTAATACGCCATCAAAATCTTCGACAATATTATAGCCAGCATCATGAGTATGGCAAGTATCAAAACATACGGAGAGTTTGTCATTATGCGTAACTCCGTCAATAATCATGGCAAGCTCCTCAAATGTTTTCCCACATTCTGAACCTTTTCCTGCCATTGTCTCCAAGGCAATTTGCACATTACTATCTTTTGTTAATACTTCATTTAAACCTTCTACGATTTTTTTTATCCCTTTTTCAGTACCTGCTCCTACATGTGCTCCTGGATGAAGAACTATTTGCTTAGCACCAATGGCTTCTGTTCTTTCAATTTCTGACCGTAAAAAATTAACACCTAATTCAAAAGTATCTGGATTTAAGGAATTCCCTATATTAATAATATATGGCGCATGGACGACAATTTCGGAAATTCCGTGTTTTTCCATATGTCTTCTACCTTCTTCAATATTTAAATCCTCGATTTTTTTTCTTCGAGTATTTTGCGGTGCACCAGTATAAATCATAAAAGTTGTTGATCCATAAGAAACTGCTTCTTCACTAGCTGCTAGTAACATTTTTTTACCGCTCATGGAAACATGAGATCCAATTTTCAGCATTTGTTCCACTCTCCCAAAATTATTTCTTCTTTAAACGTCTTTCTCGTCTTTTTATTTTTTCTATCTCTTGTTTCAATTTCTTTTTATATCCTGGTTTCACTTTCGTAGGCTTTTTCAAACCAGCTTTTATAACAACCGTTTCTGTTTTCTTTCGTTTTTTTCTTCTGTTTCGATCCTCTAATTCTATCCATTCACCTTTTGAAATGTCCTTATGTTGAAAGGTGATTCCCATTTTTTCAAGTTTGATTAATGCATCTTCATCCGATGGTTCGTAAATAATCATGGATATTCCTGATTGTCCGGCACGAGCGGTTCTTCCAGCACGGTGGACATAAAAGTCTAAATCTGATGGCAATTCATAATTAATGACATGACTGACTCCTGGTATATCAATTCCACGAGCGGCTAAATCTGTTGCAACAATATATTGAAATTCCAAATCCCGAATTTGATTCATCATTTTCTTTCTTTCTCTTGGTGTCAAATTACCGTGTATTTGTCCAGCTTTAATACCATGAAGAGCCAACATATCCGCAAGATGGACGGCCATCTTTTTCGTATTGACAAAAACAATACATAAATATGGATTCATCGAAGAAAGAATTTCTAATAGTAATTGATCTTTGTTACGACTTTTTACAGGTATTAAAATATGTTCTATTTTTTCCGCAACTTTTTGCTTTTGCTTCACTTCTATAAATTTAGGATTTTCCATATACTTTTTTATAAATGGTCGTAGTTTTTCTGGGATGGTTGCAGAAAAAATAAGCATTTGCAATTTTTCGGGCATTCTTGAAGCTATTCGATCGACATCTTCAATAAATCCCATATCAAGCATTAAATCCGCTTCATCTACAACTAATGTTGATGCGGTGTATACATTTAATGCTTGTTCTTTTACTAGATCAAAAATTCTTCCCGGTGTACCAACAACAATATGTGGTGCCCGTTTTAAACGTTCAATCGTACGTAGCTTATCAGTACCGCCGACAAAATTTTTCGCTGTAATTTCTTTTCCTTTTTCACAGTGCTTTATTATTTTTAAGATTTCATGATAGATTTGTGTTGCAAGCTCTCGTGTTGGAGCAGTAATCACAGCTTGTGTTTCTTCTTTTTCAGGATCTATCATATGTAATATTGGTATTAAATAGGCATGTGTCTTGCCGGTCCCAGTTTGAGATTGTCCGACTAAGCTTTCCCCTTTGATAGCAGATGGAATAATTCTTTCTTGTATTTCGGACATTTCTTTAAATCCTAATTCTTTGATTGCATCCTTTATGAACGGTTTAATTGACAAACGCTCAAATTTCATTCCCATAAAAAAACTCCTCTATGTAAAAATTGACTATCTCTTATTATACTGAAATGTTTGGACAATCTCCACTTTCCTTTCTTTATCATGCCTAATTCATTTTAATACATTCAACCATTTATTCTAATTGCATAAATTAATAGGAGAAGATAATTGAACTGGCAAAAAAGGAGGTAAAACACATGCCACCAAGACCATTTTTTCATCGACCTCCACAATATCCACCAATGAGATCAAACATGATGATGAGACCGATGATGCCTTTTCAACCAAATCAACCCCCTTTTCAAAGACAAAGAGGCGGAATCCTTTCTAGACTTTTCGGAAGAAATCATATGCCTGTACAACAACCTGTCAATCCGTTCCAATTTCATGGTGCAAGACAAGGATTGAATACACAGACCGGGGGATCGATCCTGCAAAATATGTTAAATCCTGAGTCTTTAACAAGATTTTTAAATCAAACTCAGCAAGTATTGAAAACTGTTCAATCCATTGGACCTATGGTACAACAATACGGCCCACTAATCAAAAATTTACCAGCATTATGGAAATTATATCGTAACTTAAGCAATAGTGATGATAATAATGACGATAGTGAAGGCAGCGATAATAGCGATAGTAACGAAAATGAAGAGACAAAAAGAGATACAAAAGAAGAGACTGATAACCTTTCAGAGAGCAAAAGAGAAAATGAAGAATCTGTTCAACATAAAAAAAGACATAAGAAAAAACAAACATCAGGTCCTAAATTATATATTTAAAAACATAACATTTTCCTTTTTAGGAAAATGATTTTTTTTGTTGTATTTCAGATAATTATAATGTACCAAACACATCATTTTTATCTATAAATATTTTGTTCTCATTGATTTTGGAATGATTTTTTGTAATCTAGGTCAATGTCATTTATAATAAGACTGATAGGATGAAAGTAAACTAGGAGGATATAAATGGAAGTCATAAAAATTTCCCCAAGAGGATATTGTTACGGGGTTGTCGATGCAATGGTGATTGCTCGAAACGCCGCTTTAGATAAATCATTACCACGACCTATCTATATATTAGGGATGATTGTTCATAATAAGCATGTAACAGATGCTTTTGAAGAAGAAGGAATTATTACATTAGATGGGAAGAATCGCAAAGAAATATTAGAAAAAGTAGATAAAGGAACGGTTATTTTTACTGCCCACGGTGTATCACCAGAAGTACGTGAGCTAGCCAAAAAGAAAGGTCTAGTGGCTATTGATGCAACTTGTCCAGATGTGACAAAAACTCATGAATTAATTAAAGAAAAGAAAGCTGAAGGGTATGAAGTTATTTATATCGGAAAAAAAGGACATCCTGAACCAGAAGGAGCGGTTGGTGTAGCTCCTGACATTGTTCATCTCATTGAAACGGAAAAAGACATTGAACAGTTAAATATAAAAAGTGATAAAGTGATTGTTACCAATCAAACAACGATGAGCCAGTGGGATGTTCAACATATAATGGATAAGGTTCTTGAGAAGTATCCGCACGCTGAAAAACATAATGAAATATGTTTAGCCACTCAAGTACGACAAGAGGCCGTTGCCAAACAAGCAAAAGATGCAGACGTCTTAATTGTTGTAGGAGATCCAAAAAGTAATAATTCAAATCGATTAGCACAAGTTTCTGAAGAAATTGCAGGAACAAAAGCTTATCGAATTGCCGATATTTCTGAACTAAACATTGATTGGATTAAAGATGCAGAAAAAGTTGCCGTTACAGCAGGTGCATCAACTCCTACCCCTATTACAAGAGAAGTCATTGAATTCTTAGAGAAGTTTGATAAAAATGATCCTTCTACTTGGATTACAGAAAAGAAAGTGCCATTATCAAAAATTTTACCGAAAGTAAAAAATTTAACCTCCGCTGAAAAGAAATAATTGTCTAAAACATTAACGGGATTGGCTGAATACCAATCCCGTTTTATCCTTTATTAAAAAAATCGAAATGGATCTGTGTCAACTATTGATGGGAATACTTGTACATCCCATTTTTTTTCTGAAAACATTGTTTTAAGAATTTCCGCTGTTTTTTCCTTCATGATGCTTTCAATATAGTGGCCAGGATCAACAACATTTAATCCATTCATTAAACAATCATGAGCAGTATGGTAATATAAATCTCCAGTTATATAAACGTCAGCACCTTTACGAATTGCATAGTGGTAATATTTATTACCATCTCCTCCTAAAATAGCAACTTTTTTTACTGGTTGATCGAGTTTACCTGTCACTCGGACTCCTTTTGCATTTAGTTTCGATTTAACATAATTTGCAAATTGTTGAAGTGTCATTTCCTCTTCCAAATACCCTACTCTACCTAAACCGAGAACCTCTCCTTTTAAATCTAACGGATATATATCATAAGCCGGCTCTTCATACGGATGGGCTTTTAACATGGCTGTGATCACTTTTTTCTCAATGTCTTCTGAAATAATAGTTTCGATTTTAGTTTCTGGAACAGCCTCTAATATGCCTTTGGAACCAATATATGGATTTGTTCCTTCTTGAGGTAAAAACCTACCAGTACCTTCATTAGAAAATGAACAGTGACTATAATTACCTATATGCCCTGCCCCAGCATCGCCGAGTACTTTTCGCAACATATCTGCATGTTCATTTGGAACAAAGACAACTAACTTTTTCAGCCCAATTTCCATCGTTGGGACTAATACATCTGTATTCTGTAACTTTAAAGCATCTGCCAACATGTCATTGACACCGCCTTTAGTTACATCCAAATTCGTATGGGCACTATAAAGAGCAATATCATGTTTCATCAACTTTTCTACGATTCTCCCAACCGTTTGATCTGTTTGGATAGATGCGAGTGGACGGAAAATAAAAGGATGATGTGCAATGATTAATTGAACGTTCTTTTCAATCGCTTCATCGACCACATCTTCAACGACATCTAAAGCAATCATCACATTTTCAACTGTTTTATTTAATGTTCCGAGTTGTAAACCTATTTTATCTCCTTCCATTGCATACTTCTTAGGAGAAAATTGTTCAAAAAGCTGTATAATTTGTTGACCGTTTACTTTTTTCAACGAAATTCCTCCTCATACCATTTCATATAATTAACTAATTCTTCCTTTTTCTTATGTATCTCTTCTGTTTCTTTCGCATGTTGAAGTTGACGGTAAATGTTTTGCCACTCCATATACTCTCGTTTCCATTTTTCTTGAAAAACATCATTTTTTTCTTTTAATAAATATGGACCGAATAAAAGTTCTTTTTCTTTTTCATTTTCCTTATAAGGTGTTAATGGATTTCCTTTTTCCGCAACTAATATTTCATATATATGTCCGTCTTCTTTCAAAATATCTTCATCTTTCAATTCCCAATCATTATTGATTAGCCATTTCCTAATAGAAATTGCGGCAATATTTGGTTGTAAGATCAGCCGTTTGACATGAGTCAATTTTTCTTTTCCCTGTTCCAAAATGTTGGAGATTAATGAGCCGCCCATTCCCGCAATTGTTATACAATCGATTATATCTTCTTTTCCAATAACATCCAATCCATTTCCTTTACGAACTTCGATTAAATGTTCTAATTGATGCTTTTTTACATGTTGTTTTGCTATTTCAAATGGTCCGTCTGAAACTTCTCCAGCAATCACCTGTTTAGCGATTCCATTTATAACTGCATAAACAGGAAGATATGCATGGTCCGTACCAATATCTGCTAAAAAGGAATGTTTTGGGATGAAAGATGCTACCTTTTCCAATCTTTTTGACAGATGAGGAATTTGCATGCGTGCCACCTAACTTTCTCATTGACATTCTAATCTTATTATCACATATCCAATGATATAAAACAAAAAAGTCCCTTACAAAGTAAAGGACTATTTGTACATTATTCTAAGTTTAAAACCCATTCTGCCATGGCATCTAGTTGGTCAGCAGGTACTAAATTACCAGGCATTGCTCCTTTTCCGTTTAAAAGGATATCTTTTACATCATCAACACTATATTTATCGCTTAATCCTTTTAAAGCAGGACCAACGACACCTTGATATTGATCTCCGTGACAACTTAAGCATTTGTTTTTGTAAATATCTTCAGGATTTGAAGCTACTTCTTCTGTTGCTTCTCCTTCATCTCCTTTGGCCATTTCATCGGCATCGCCAAGACCCTTAATTGATAGGAAAAAGATAAGACCAATACCAAAAACCATAATTAAAATATAAGGTATTACCGGGTTTCGATTCATGACTCAACCTCCTTATGTATGTACATTACTCCATCAAATTATATTGTATACAAACAACTCTTATTTTACTTTAAAATTGTTCGAAGGAAAAGTCCTAAACCGAAACTTCTACATAATGTCGTAATTTTGACAAATATTTTTCAAGTTATGAAACATCTTCACAACCAATTTCTCGTGCAATAACAATTCTTTGTACTTCAGATGTTCCTTCACCAATTTCAAGAAGTTTTGCGTCTCTCATATAGCGTTCGACATGATAATCTTTCATATATCCGTTTCCACCGTGAATTTGAACAGCTTGATTAGTGATTTCCATACAAATTTCTGATGCATATAATTTACACATAGCTGCTTCCTTCTTGTATGGTTTTCCTTGATCTTTTAACCACGCCGCTTTATAAACCATATTTCTAGCAAGTTCTATTTTTAATGCCATATCTGCTAATTTAAATTGTATAGCTTGAAATTTGGATAACGGCATGCCGAATTGTCTTCTTTCTTTTGCATAAGCTAAAGCTTTTTCGTAAGCCGCTTGAGCAATTCCTACAGCCATTGCCCCAATTCCAATACGACCACCATCTAATGTAATTAAAAATTGCTTAAAGCCCTCTCCTCGTTTTCCTAATAAATTTTCTTTTGGAACTTTCACATTTTCTAATACTAATTCCGTCGTATTAGAAGCATGTAATCCCATTTTTTCGTAATGATCTAGTACCGTAAATCCTTTTGAATTAGTCGGAACGATAATCGCACTGATTTCTTTCTTACCATCTTTTTCTCCTGTAACAGCAGTGAGAGCTAAATGCTTAGCATAACTGGCATTCGTAATAAAACATTTATTTCCATTAATGATGAAATAATCGCCGTCTTCTACAGCTTTCGTGCTTGTACCACCCGCATCTGATCCAGCATTTGGTTCTGTTAGTCCGAACGCCCCTAAAGATTCACCAGTACAAATCGGGACTAAATATTTTTCTTTTTGCTCCTTTGTCCCAAACATATGAATCGGTGCCCCACCTAAAGAAATGTGAGCAGAATAAGTAATTCCTGTAGAACCACAAGCTCTACTTAATTCTTCAACAACAATTGCAAAACTTACAGTATCAGCTCCAGCACCACCGTATTCCTCTGGAAACGGCAACCCCATCATCCCTAAGTCAGCTAATTTTTTAAAAATATCTAAAGGAAACTCCTTTTTACGATCCCTTTCCAATGCTCCAGGAGCAACTTCTTCTTCAGAGAATTCACGAATAGTTCTCAAAATCATCTGTTGCTCAGATGTCAGTTCAAAGTTCACGTAAATCTCCCCCTCTGTATGCGCTTACAACTACCATTATAAGGAACATATTATATTTTCTCAACATTTAAAAATTTTTAAATATAATTATTTTTGTGTAAATAATAAATTTTTAACTTATTTTTTTAATATCTATACAATATCAATATTTTCAAATAACATCTTCCATTCCTAACACCTTAAACCCCATTTGCAAATTAAACATGAATTAAGTAAAATATAAAAAAATGGAAAAGCGGAGGCGAGCGCCTAGTGGCGTACGAACGGGACGCACTCCTGCACTGAGATAAAGGAAACACGGCGAGCTACGAGCCGATGTTGACTTATCGTAGGGGAAGGAGTGAGTCGTTCGCTAGCCACTGCACATTTAGAACGCCGTTTGAATGGGAGGGCCTCAAGTACGGAGATAAAAAAACAAAAAATAAAAAACCGACCTGTTTCAAACAGGACGGCTAAGTTCAAGATTTCATTATTCTAAGAAGTCTTTAAGTCTTTTACTACGACTTGGATGTCTTAATTTACGCAGTGCCTTAGCTTCAATTTGGCGGATACGTTCACGGGTAACTCCGAATACTTTACCAACTTCTTCAAGCGTGCGAGTTCGACCGTCATCCAGCCCAAATCGGAGACGAAGGACGTTTTCTTCACGGTCCGTTAAAGTATCTAAAACATCTTCGAGCTGTTCTTTCAACATTTCATAAGCAGCGTGATCAGATGGTGAAGTGGCATCTTGATCTTCAATAAAGTCACCAAGATGTGAGTCGTCTTCTTCACCGATTGGTGTTTCTAAAGAAACAGGTTCTTGAGCAATTTTTAATATTTCTCGAACTTTTTCCGGTGTTAAATCCATATCTTCAGCAATTTCTTCCGGAGTCGGTTCGCGACCTAAATCTTGAAGCAACTGTCTTTGGACACGAATCAGTTTATTAATCGTTTCAACCATGTGTACCGGAATACGAATCGTTCTTGCTTGGTCAGCAATAGCACGAGTAATAGCTTGGCGAATCCACCAAGTGGCATACGTACTAAACTTAAATCCTTTACGGAAATCAAATTTTTCAACCGCTTTTATTAATCCCATATTTCCTTCCTGAATTAAATCAAGGAAAAGCATACCTCTACCAACATAACGCTTAGCGATACTGACAACTAGACGGAGGTTTGCCTCGGCAAGTCGACGTTTTGCCTCTTCATCACCTTTTTCAATTCGTTTGGCTAATTCAATTTCTTCTTCCGGTGTTAATAAATCCACTCGTCCGATTTCTTTTAAGTACATGCGAACTGGATCATTGATTTTTACACCCGGCGGAACGCTTAAATCATTTAGGTCAAACTCTTCTTCTTTTTCATCGTCAGGTGTAATATTTGGTTCGTCATGATCATTGATCAATTCAATACCTTGTTCTCCAATTGCTTCATAAAATTCATCCATTTGATCGGAGTCTAAATCAAAGCTTGAGAGACGCTCGGCAATTTCTTCGTACGTGAGGACACCGCGTTTTTTTCCAAGTTCTAAAATTTGTTCTTTTACTTGGTCTACTGTTAATTCTATATCGACCTCTTTGGAACGAGCTGATTTTTCAGCCATTAGTCCCCCTCCTTCCAACAGTTAGAGCGATTTTCTCAATCGAATGATTTCCATTGCAATACTGGCAGCGCGTATATGGTCTTTTTGTCTTTCTGCTTCCATTTTTTCCTGCTCTTTTTCCTTTATTCTTAACATTTTTTGTTGTTTCAACACATGATAAATATAATCTTGCAATTCTCGATCGGAGATTTCATCGTTGATTTGCATCATCCCAATTTCTGCAACAATCTTCCTTAAATGAGAATCATTCAAAAAGTTCAAAAAAGAACTTAAATCTGGAATATTTCCTTCCTCATAGTATGCTAATAAGTAAGTAAAAATCGCCTGATGGTCATCAATATTGAAAGAATGTCCTTCCAATAACTCTTGTACTTTATATGCAATCTCACTGCTATTTAACATATGGGCAATTAATCTTTGCTCTGCAGTGATATGAGCAGGTTTTAATCGGTTTTCATGTTGAATAATATCAATATTCTTTCTTATACTTTCTTTATTGTTCCTAAATTTATTGGATTTGAACAATAATTTTTGTTGTTGCTTTAAAGCTTCTAGGGATATGGAAAATTCTTCAGCTAATTGACGCAAGTATAAATCTTGCTCTACCGCATTTTGAAGTTTATTCAGTTCTGTTAATACTTCTTCTATGTAACGAAGGCGATCTCCTTCATGCTGAAAGTTTTTTCCCCTCCTGAAATAATTCATTTTAAAAGCAAAGTAAGTAAGACTTGACTGAATGACATCATTCAGAAACTTTTCAGAGCCATATGTTCGTATATATTCATCAGGGTCCATTCCATCGGGCATAACAGCAACTTGTGGAATGAGTCCTGAGCTTTCCAGCAATTCTCCAGCTTTAAAAGCAGCTTCAATACCTGCGGAATCGGAATCGTAACAAATAATTACTTTCTCTGCATTCCTTTTTATCGTATGAATGTGATCTTCAGTTAATGCAGTTCCCATCGTTGCTATTCCGTTATAAATACCGGATGAATAGGCAGAAATACAATCTGCAAATCCTTCAAATAAAACGGCTGTCTGTTTTTTTCGAATGGACGGCCGTGCCTGATGAAAGTTATACAAAACTTTGCTTTTATGAAAAATTTCAGATTCAGGGCTATTTAAATATTTTGGCGTACCATCTTGCCTCATTGTTCTCCCTGAAAAAGCAATGACCCTTCCTTTATGATCGAAGATTGGAAACATAATTCGATCCCAGAATCGATCATAATATTCACCGGTATCATCGTTTACGTTAATGAGGCCGGCTTTAAATAATAACGGTTTAGAATAGCCACGTTTCATTAAAAATTTTAATGCGAAGTCTTTTGAAGGGAGTGAGTAACCGATTTGAAATTGTTGGATAGCTTCTTTCGTGATTCCACGATTTAATAGATACTCAAGCGCTTCTTGCCCTTCTTTCGTATTGACTAAAAGATGATGATAAAACTTAGCAAGAAGTTCATGAGCTTCAACCATTTTATCAAAATCAGAAGGTTGTCGCTTCTTTTCAGTTTCATCTACTTCAAATAGGGAAATTTGGATATTCCCTTTTTCAGCTATTCTTTTTAACGCCTCATGGAATGAAATACCTTCCATATCCATTAAAAACGAAAAAACATTTCCGCCTGCTCCACAGCCGAAACAATGATAGATTTGCTTCTCAGGAGAAACGGAAAATGAAGGTGTATTTTCGCCATGAAATGGGCATAGTCCGAAGTAATTCCGACCTTGCCTTTTTAAATGAACATATTCGCTAATGACATCAACAATGTCTACCGCCTGTTTGATTTCATTAATCGTTTGTTCAGGGATACGTTCTACCATGAGAACATCTCCGATCCAGCATTATATTTTCTGTTAAAATGAAGATTTTCCTGCAAGTTTCGACAAAATTTCTTGAAACGAAGAGATGAATCTTATCCGATCATGAGCACTAAATGGTTTTGGACCTTTCGTATAATGTCCCTTTTGTCTAGCTCGATTGGATAAATATCGATTAAATAAAGCCATATCCATTTGCTGATTATTAAATATTGTCCCTCTAGGAGAAAGTACATGTATGTTTTTGGAAAGCAAAATGCTTGCTAAACCTATATCTTGAGTGACGACAATATCACCCTTCCTTGCGCGATTGACAATAAATAAATCGACAGATTCTTTTTCATTATCTACAAATTTCCAATGACCTTCTATATTTGTAGAATAATGAGCATACGAAGCAACAAATATAGGTTGGACTGCAAAATCTTTGCTAATAGTAGAAATCTCCTCTTTTACGGGACAAGCGTCTGCATCAACATATACGATTCTTTGGCGGGTATTTTTTATTATTCTACATCACTCCGCATAATCCTTCTAATTTGGATAAAAAACAACATCTCCTTTTTCCGGATTTCTACAAATCCATGGATATGTCTTTCCAATTCCATCTGCCAATATTAATTTTATTCGATTTTTTCTAGATCTAAACCTATATTCGTGCTTTTTATCACAATTTTTTATTATAGTATACATCTTTCAATTTTTCCACGATTTTAATTTTATTTTTTTCAAAAAAATTAGAACTTGGAATCTCCAAGTCCCTTATACTAGCTTTTGAGTGTAAATATTGAAAATGACATTGGCCGTTTCTTCGACCGCTTTATTGGTTACGTCAATAACCGTACATCCAATACGGTCAACTACTTTTTGAAAATGATCAAGTTCCTCTTTAATTCGATCAATTTGAGCATAACTAGCTGAATCACTTAATCCTAATGCTTTCAGACGCTCTTTTCGGATTTGATTTAATTTTTCCGGTTGGATCATGAGCCCAAAACATTTAGAAGGGTTAATTTTTAATAATTCTTCTGGAGGCTCAACTTCAGGAACTAGCGGAACGTTAGCTACTTTCAGTCTTTTTAATGCTAAAAATTGTGATAATGGTGTTTTAGAAGTACGGGAAATTCCAATTAGGACGATATCCGCTTTTAATATCCCTTTTGGGTCACGTCCATCATCATACTTTACGGCAAACTCTATAGCTTCCACTTTTTTAAAATAGTCGTCATCCAATTTTCTTACTAGGCCAGGTTCATATTTTGGTTCAATTTTATAAACATCTTGAAACCGATCAATTAGCGGTCCAATTACATCAAATGCAAAAATTCCTTCTTTTTCCGCTTGTTCTAGTAAATAGTGACGCATATTCGGTTTCACTAACGTAAAAACAATCATCGCTTTGTTCATTTTAGCCAATGAAATAACTTCATCAATATTTGAGAAGTCTTCTACATAAGGGATTCTTTTTAATTCAGCACCGGCACCATTAAACTGACTGATGGCTGCCTTAGCGACCAATTCAACCGTTTCTCCTACAGAATCTGAAACAACATAAATCATAGGTTTTGTCATTATTTCATCTCCTCTAGTTTCCTAATCCACCGATTAGTCAGCATCTGTAGTACCTAACGAAACAAATGCCTTTGTAATATTCGTTTTTGTGACACGTCCGATTACCTCAAATCCGTTTTCTGTTTTTTTAACAACAGGAACTGCATCAATTTGCTTATCAATCAGTTTATGTGCTACATCAATTAATAAATCTTCCCGATCACACATTGTTATGTTAGGCATTCTAGTCATAATAATATTGACGGGAATAGCCGTTAATTCCTGTTTTCCGAGGCTTGCTCTTAATAAATCTTTACGAGAGAGAACACCCACTAAGGTAGATTTTTTATCTACGACAAACAATGTCCCCACATCTTCTAAAAACATGGTACAAATGGCATCGTATACCGACACATTTTCATTCACAACCACTGGAATCGATTGAAAATCTTTGACTTTAATCTTCTTTAATCCTTCCGTTAATAGTTGGGTACTAGATTTACCTGTATAAAAATAGCCCACTCTCGGTCTAGCATCTAAAAATCCTGCCATCGTTAATATAGCCAAATCTGGCCGCAATGTGGCACGAGTTAAATTCAACTGTTCTGCAATATGTTCACCTGTAATCGGACCGTGTTCTTTTACAATTTTTAATATTTGTTCTTGTCTTTTGTTCAGTTCTATTGGACTCACCACCTAACGTAGCGGGAAATAGGATATACTTTTATATCAATATTATATACTATTTCAAAAAAATAGCGATGAAAAAGTCTTCACTATAAGAAGGCGGAGCAGTAAGTTCCGCCTTATTTCACAATTATTTCGTTAAATTTGGCAAACTGTAAAAATAGTTGAGCTAACTCTTTCATAAAAGACAAGCGATTATTTCTCACTTTCTCATCTTCGGCCATTACCATTGTATGATCAAAATAAAGGTTAATAATAGATTTTAATTCAACCATCTCTGAGAAACGCTGATGTTCATCTGTTATGTCCTTTAAGCGATTAGCCATTGTTTGATATTTTTCGAATAAAGTATGTTCATACTCATTTTCAAACAATTCCGGCTGTACCTCCACAATAGTAGATGCTTTTTGCGATATATTGATCACACGACTTAATGCTTCTACATCCTCTTTAAAATTAGGTCGATCTTTTTCTTTTTGTAATACATCAGCACGATTAATAACAGAAGATGGATTGGATATTGGTGCTGCCAATACAGCATCTATTAAATCGTGGCGAATGTCTCTTTCTTGTAAAATATATTTAAAACGTAGTTTTATAAAAGATAACAGTTGCTCTTTCAATTCATTCATATTTTGCTTTGCATTTATAGAAACTATGTTAATTGCTTTATCTAAAACTTTTTCAAGATCTATATTCCAACCGTTATCGATCATAATTTGAACAATGCCAAGTGTTTGTCTTCTTAAAGCGTAAGGATCTTGTGAGCCACTAGGGATGTTGCCAATGGCAAAAAATGAAACAAGAGTATCTAATTTATCAGCAATGCTAACGACTGCTCCAATTTCTGACGTTGGTAAATCATCATCTGCATGTCTTGGCATATAATGCTCTCTTATTCCTTTGGCAACATCTGCGTTTTCTCCATGTTTTAATGCATATTTTTCTCCCATATACCCTTGTAGTTCAGGGAACTCATATACCATTTGAGTGACTAAATCAAATTTGCAAATTTCAGCCGTCCTTAAAGCGTTTTTCATTGTTTTTTCATCAACTTGTAATTCTTGGCAAATAAATTCAGTAAGTGACTTGATGCGATTGGTTTTGTCCTCAAAAGTCCCTAATTCCTCATGGTAAACGACTCTTTTTAGTTTGTTCATCGCCATCTCAATGGAAAGCTTTAAATCCTCTTCGTAGAAAAATACTGCATCTTGTAATCGGGCATGTAGTACTTTTTCATTTCCTTTTTGAACGATCTCAATGTTACGATGATCTCCGTTTCTAACAGTTACAAAATGAGGCAAAAGTTTACCTTCTTTATTTTTTACAGGGAAATATCGTTGATGTTCTTTCATAGAAGTAATTAATACTTCTTCTGGTAGTTGAAGAAATTCTTCCTTAAATCCTCCAGATAAAACCGTCGGATATTCTACTAAGTTATTTACTTCTTCTAACAATTGTTCATCAACAGGAATTTCCCATTTCTGATCACTAGCTAAATAAGATAATTGACTTAAAATCGCTTCTTTTCTTCGATTAGAATCTGCTAAAACGTATTGCCCAAGTAATTGATTTTCATAATCTTTCGCATGGGTCAATGATATTTTTTCCCCAAGAAAACGATGACCGTACGTTTCGTTTCCACTGTTAACATTTGCAACTGTTACCGGTATCACTTCTTCCCCATAGAGAACGACTAGCCATTTAATTGGACGTACATATCGTATATCTAAGTTTGACCATCTCATATTTTTAGGAAAACTTAATGATAAAATGATTTCTTCCAAATTTTCTTGTAAAATATCAACCGTTTTTCGCCCTTGGATGAATTTTTTTACAAACGCATATTCAATTCCTTTAATCTCTTTAAAATAAATATCATCAACATTTTTACCATTGCTCTTAGAGAAACCGATTGCTGCTTTTGACCAATTTCCATCTTGATCTAGGGCGATTTTTTTAGCTGGGCCTTTCATTTCTTCTTCTTTATCCGGTTGCGTTTCATGAACATTTGCTATGAGAACTGCTAATCTTCTAGGAGTGGAAAAAGGTTTAATCGTTTCATAACTGATGTTCATTTCATCTAACCAATTTTTCATTTTTTCCGCGAATTGTTCCATCGAAGATTTGACGAAACGTGCAGGCATTTCTTCTAAACCGATTTCAATTAATAAGTCTCGTTTACTCACGTTCGGTCACCTCTTTATTTTTCAAGATCGGAAATCCTAATTTTTCCCGTTCTTCATAAAATGTTTTTGCCACTTTTCTCGCTAAATTTCTACATCTTGAGATATAACCAGTACGTTCGGTTACAGATATTGCACCTTTCGCATCTAGTAAGTTAAAGACATGAGAACATTTTAATACATAGTCATATGCAGGATGAACAAGTCCTTCATCCATTTGTCGATGAGCTTCTTTTTCAAACATATTAAACAGTTGAAACAACATTTCTGTATTGCTCGTTTCAAACGTATATTTAGAATGCTCAAATTCCGGTTGACCAAAAATATCACGGTATGTAAATCCATCTGTCCACTCTAAATCAAAAACATTATCTTTATCTTGAATGTAAGAAGCAAGTCTTTCGATTCCATAGGTGATTTCTACTGAAACTGGTTTACACTCTAATCCACCTACTTGTTGAAAATATGTAAATTGAGTAATCTCCATTCCATCGAGCCAAACTTCCCAACCTAATCCGGCACAACCTAAAGACGGATTTTCCCAATTATCTTCAACAAAACGTATATCATGCTCTAGTGGATCGATTCCTAATGCTTTTAATGACTCTAAGTAAATTTCTTGAATGTTGTCCGGAGAAGGTTTCATGATTACTTGAAATTGATGATGCTGATAAAGACGATTTGGATTTTCCCCATATCGACCATCCGCTGGTCTTCTTGAAGGTTCCACATAGGCAACGTTCCATGGTTCCGGTCCGATGGCACGTAAAAATGTATATGGACTCATAGTCCCTGCTCCTTTTTCTACATCATAAGCGTTCATTAAAATACATCCATGATTTGACCAATGCTTTTGTAATGTAATGATCATATTTTGAATATTCATATCGGCACCTCCATATTTTAGAGAAAATTTTGTCAAACAATAAAACTCTCGTCTCTATGCACATTCCATGCATAGGGACGAGAGTAATCCCGCGGTTCCACCCTATTTGCTGAATCGTTCAGCCACCTTCATCGTTCATTGCTCCGGAACGCCTTCCTTATGTCTCTATAACCTAGCTCGCACCATCCTAGGTTCGCTTTTATAGAGGGTCATAAGTACTCCTTTCCTTCTTTGCAACCAGTATGTAATTTTATTTAGTATCATATCTAAACGATTGGTGAATGTCAATCATTTTGAGGAAAGTGCAGTTTTTCTAATTGGGTAAGAAATTTCTTTGTTTTTAATTGTAGACCAGAATATTCTTCGTAATACGCATCGATCACTTTTTTTATCTCTCTTTTTGTTTCATCTTTTACATTGATAGAACCTAAACGATGAATATCTATGTAATAAAATAGCCTCAAAAGTCTAGCAACAGACGGAGAAATTTTCAAATGATGCGGATCGTTATGGATGCAGCGATGACAGATAAAACCGCCTTCTTTAATGGAAAAGGCAAATGTTCCTTCCGTTTCTTTACAGATGGCACATCCATCCAAAATGGGGTATAAACCAAATGAATGTAACAATTTCATTTCGTAAATATTCGTTAATACTTGTGGATCTAACCCCTCATCCATATACGTTAATGTTTGAATCAGTAATTCAAATAAATATGGATTTCGTTTTCTCTCCTCCGTTGCCTTATCCGTTAATTCAACTAAATAAGACGCATAGGCTGTTAAAAATATATCTTGTTTTAAGGATTTTAATGGGTGTATGATTTCCCCTTGCTGCAACGAACCTAATCCGCTTCCAAGCATAACTAAAAAATGGCCGTATGTTAGGGGCTGTGACACGGAAGCTAGTCTACTATTCGGCTTTTTTGCTCCCCTTGCCATAGCCCCAATTTTGCCATTTTCTCGAGTAAAAATCACTACAATTTTATTGGATTCACCATAGTCCGTTGTCCTTAAAACAAGGCCTTCTATCTTTTGTAACATCACGTCACCTCAATTAAGGCCAGAAGAACGATTAGGACATGGGATATTCATTACTTACTAGTTCATCCTCTTCATTTCCAGGTGTTTCTTCCATTTCGTTCTTAATCTCCCTATAAAGAAGATATGTGTCAATGTTGCCAGTTTTTGAAAATACTTTCCAAGTGAAGTCTAGCATGGAAAATACCACCTTTCGATTATTCACCTAGCATGAAACTCCCAAGCCATATCTTTATTTTGACCAATCATTTTCGTAACATGTTAGAGAAAAATTGGTTAATATTCATCTTCTCGGAAACCATAGTCTCTTAATTGTGAAATTTTATTGCGCCAATCTTTTTGAACTTTCACCCATAGTTCCAAAAATACTTTAGAACCTAATAAATGTTCAATATCGATTCGCGCTCGTTTTCCAACTTCTTTTAAAAGAGCCCCTCTCTTTCCAATCACGATTCCTTTTTGAGAATCTCTTTCTACAATAATAGTAGCAAGTACATGAACTAAATCTTTTTTATGATCTCGCTCAATTTTATCGATGACTACTGCAATGGAATGTGGAATTTCTTCATGAGTTAAATGAAGAACCTTTTCACGAATTAATTCGGAAATGATGAAACGCTCCGGGTGATCAGTTATTTGATCTTCCGGATAATATTGTGGTCCTTCTGGTAAGTATTTTTTGATCGTATTTAATAACTGATCTACGTTGTTTCCTTGTAAGGCAGAGATTGGAACAATTTCTGCAAACGGATATCGGTTTTTATATTCGTCAATAAAATTTAACAATTCATCTGGGTGAATTAAATCGATTTTATTGATGACTAAAAATACAGGCGTTTTTACACTTTCGAGTTTTTCAATAATGTATTTTTCACCAGGGCCAAATTTTTCTGATGCGTTTACCATAAATAAAATAATATCTACTTCTTTTAATGTATTTTGAGCCACTTTCATCATAAAATCGCCCAATTTATGTTTCGGTTTATGAATGCCTGGTGTGTCAATAAATATCATCTGTGCGTCTTCCATCGTTAAAACGCCTTGAATTTTATTTCTCGTTGTTTGCGGTTTATCACTCATAATGGCAATTTTTTGGCCGATGACATAATTTAAAAAAGTTGATTTTCCTACATTTGGTCTACCAATGATTGAAATAAAGCCAGATTTGTATTCTATCTTATTCATGTAAATCCTCCGATGAAAATGCTCCTGGTAATAGTTCTGCGACAGTTGTTTCAAAAATTTCCCCTTTTAAATTCGTTAAAATAACTTTCATATCTTTCGGACAAAGTTCGGAAATAACTTGTCTACAAGATCCGCAAGGTGAACATGGTCGATCTGTATCAGCAATTACTGCTAACATTTGAAACTTCGTATCACCCTCAGAAACCGCTTTAAACAAAGCCGTACGTTCTGCACAATTGGTAACACTATAAGCCGCGTTTTCTATATTACAACCTCTATAGACTTTTCCATCTTCTGTTAATAAAGCAGCACCTACGCGAAATTTCGAATAAGGTACATATGCTCGTTCTCTTGCACGTTTTGCTTCTTCAATCAATTGTTCTACGTTCATCTCTATCTTCCTTTCTATAAACGTAAATGCTACCTCTATTTTACATGATTTAGTAGTTGTTTTCATCTACTGAAAGGAAAAAGCTGCCTAGTTAAAGGCAACTTTACTATTTATGTTATGTACTAGTATGATAAAATGTTCGTTTCAAAAACCTTTAAAAAATTGAAAGTTTGATGCAATTTTTGGCAAAAAGATCATCATTCCAATTATCGCAGAAATAATGGAAAAAATTAAGACTGAAGCAGCCGCAATATCTTTCGCTTGTTTCGCCAATGGATGATAATCTTTTGTCACCAAATCAACTGTTCGTTCAATGGCGGTATTCATTAATTCCAATGCAAACATTCCACCAATTAGTAACAGAACAATGAACCATTCCATTTTTGATATATGCAATCGAATGGATAGGGCAATGACAAGGATGGCGCTTACACAATGAATCCTCAAATTTTGCTCCGTTTTAAATGCTTGAAGGAACCCATAAAAAGCATATTTAAACGAATGTAAAAGTCTTTTCATCTAGATCCCTATCTTTTTAATCCGAATTTTTCAAGGATTTTCTCTTGCTTTTCAATCATTTCCTTTTCGTCCTCTTTTGTTTCATGGTCATAGCCTAGTAAATGTAAAAAGCCATGCACGGTTAGAAATCCTATTTCTCTTTCAAATGAATGACCATATTCTTTCGCTTGTTCTTTTGCCTTTGGAATAGAGATGATAATATCTCCTAATACTCGAGGAAGATTTTCACCAACGATTTCAACTTCATCTTCCCCCATTTCTTCTAATGCAAAAGAAATGACATCAGTTGGTGCATCTTTTCCCCTATATTCGCGATTGATTTGTTGAATGGTTTCGTTATCAACAAACGTGATCGAAAGTTCAGCCTTATCAATAACGTTTTCTTCTTTTGCCGCTATGGAAAGGAGATTATTTATCATTTCCATCTGCTTTTCTGTCAATTCATTTGTTTCATCGATGAAATCAATCTCAAGTGGCATTGTTAACTCTCCTTCTTGTTTAATTCTGGATATTCAATACGATTATGGAATATTCCGTTAAGTGTATTACATAACGTTTGAGCAATCGTTTGAATTTCTTTAAACGTTAAATCACATTCAGAAAATTGTCCATCATGAATGCGATCATTAATAATCGCATGAACGATTTTTTCGATTTGCTCCAGTGTCGGGTTGTTCATGGAGCGTACAGCAGCCTCAACGCTATCAGCTATCCCAATGATTGCAGCTTCTTTTGTTTGCGGTTTCGGTCCGGGATATCGAAAATCATCTTCATTCACTTCTTTTCCAGATTCAACAGCTTTATGATAAAAATATTTTAATAATGTGGTACCATGATGCTGCTCCGCAATGTCCACGATTTCTTTTGGCATTTTATTTTCTCTTAACATTTGTGCTCCATCGACGGCATGAGCAACGATAATGTTCTTACTTGTTTCCGGCGGAAGGTCGTCGTGTGGATTATAATGATTCATTTGATTTTCGATAAAATATTTTGGTCTTTTCGTCTTACCAATATCATGATAATAACAACCAACTCTAGCTAGTAAACCATTGGCACCGATTGCTTCGCACGCTGATTCAGCTAAATTCGCCACCATCACACTATGATGATAAGTTCCCGGTGCTTCGGTTAATATTTTTTTCAATAGCGGATGGTTAGGATTAGATAGCTCAATAAGTTTCATTGTGGATAAAATTCCAAATCCTGCTTCAAAAAAAGGTAACAATCCTATGGTTAATACAGAGGAACCCAATCCAGAAATGACTGCCAATAAAAAGTGAACTCCATAATCCAAGCCAGATAGATGAGTGTTTCTTAAGAATAATAGTGTTAATAAAACGATCATATTCACTGCCGAAACAATGATTCCCGTTTGTAATATTTTCGCTCTACCATTTTGATTAGATAAAAAGAGTACACCCGCTAATCCACTTATGAGGATATACATTCCGATTGGAAAGTTAAATGTTCCTGTAACATTGTCATTAAACATGATTGTCCCAGATAAGCTTAAAATAATCGCTGTCACAATGGCAAGTCTTTCATGAATTAATATTTTTATTAACATCGTAGCCATTGCAATAGGATATAGATAGTACAACTCTCCGTATGTAGAATCTTTAATGATCGCTAATATTTTCATAATCAAGAGTGAGATGAGAAAAACTGAGGCTAACAACATAAGCTCATGTTTACTTTGACCTTTTTTCTTTATATCTTCGTTAAAATAGTAATACATAAAACTAATGACAATGAGAATAAATAATAACAAACCAATGAATGGAAGATACGTTTGATCGGTTTCAACAAGGCCAACTAACTCTAGTTGGCGATAAATTTCACTTGATATAAGTTGTCCTTCTTCTACAATAATCTGTCCTTGTAAGATTCGTACAGGTTCTACACTTTCATATGTTTGCTTTCTTAATTCTTCTGTTGCCTTCGGGTCATAAAATTCATTTTGAACAACAGCATATCTAGCTAATTCAATCGTTGCATTTTTTAATTCTGATCGTAAACTTGTATATCGGATTGCCTCTTCCACTTTTCGTTTAGCATTTTCAACCTCACTAGCAGGTATTCTTGTGTTCATGACTTGATTAATAGCTGTTACGACAATATCTTTTGCGATTGAGAGTTCTTGTTGTGATGCTTTTAATAATGCTGTTAACGAAACATCAGATAAATCTCTGATGACATCATCCGTTAATTTTTCTTTTAAACTTTCCAATTGTTGTTCAATCGTTGGTTCTTTAAACTGTTCATCTGTTACCTCTTTATCTTGTTGATCTTTCCGGTCTTCAAAAGCTTTCTTACTTTTAACGATATCTTCCTTTACCTCTATGGCAGATTGGAAAATTGTTGTAATTAAATCTACTCGATTTTGCGTATATTCCTTTTTTAGAATAAAAACATCTTGAACTTGACTAACCGCTTGTTGTCGTTTTTTTTCCGTACTTTCCTCATCAATGATCGTAATCGGAGAACGAATGGTTTGTTCAGCCGGTTCTAACTTTTTAATATTCATTTTTTCCGGTTTGACATTGTTATACAATGAAATATACAAAACTACACCTATCATTCCAAAAATGATGAAGTGAAAAAATTTAGCATTAACCATTCGATTGATCCATGTAAAGAAAATTGAATTTCTCATTTTATCCTCCTAGTACAATTCATTGACTAGATAAATTTTTAGATTATGTAAAATGATAACAGTTTTTTATGAAAGTTTCATCCTTTTATTGTAAATATTTATCAAAAAAAGAAAAACAATAAGCAATAAAATATGCTTATTGTTTTTCTTTTTCATATGCATCTATTATTTTCGCCACTAATGGATGTCGGACAACATCCGTTTTTGTTAAATAAACAAATGCAATATTTTTTATGTTCTTTAATATTCGTTCAGCTTGAATTAATCCGGATTCCACCCCTTTAGGTAAGTCGATTTGTGATTGGTCTCCGGTAATAATCATTTTCGAACCAAATCCTAAACGTGTCAAAAACATCTTCATTTGTGCAAGTGTTGTATTTTGCGCCTCATCTAAAATGATAAAAGCATCATCTAACGTACGCCCTCTCATGTATGCAAGCGGCGCAATTTCAATCGTTCCGCGTTCAATTAATCTGACAGTTTGTTCTGCGCCTAATATATCATGTAGAGCATCATATAATGGCCGTAAATAAGGATCTACTTTTTCTTTCAAATCACCAGGTAAAAAACCTAAACTTTCTCCAGCCTCTACTGCTGGTCTTGTTAAGATGATTTTATTAACTTTTCCATTTTTTAATGCTTGAACAGCTAGGACAACAGCTAAATACGTTTTTCCCGTTCCTGCTGGTCCAATTCCAAATACTAAATCATTATTCTTTATGGCTTCAACATAATCTCTTTGACCTAAAGTTTTGACACGGACAGATTTTCCTTTAGCGTTTTTGATAATCTCCTGATCATAAAGTTCATGAAAATAATGAATAGTGCCTTTATTTGCCATTTGAATGGCATACATAACATCTTTTGAACTTATATTGATCCCTTTATGAATAATTTGGAGCAATTCTCGAATAATATTGGCAGCAAGTTGGACATTTTCCTCCTTGCCAGTAATACGAATGACCTCACCTCCACGGGTGTGCAATTGAACATGCAATTCGCTTTCAAGTAATTTCATATGTTCATCCGATATTCCAAATAATTGGATTGGGTCATCTAAATGTTCAATTGGTAAATCAATGGTCATCATCTGTTGCGACATTCCTCAATCTCCTTGAATAATTGGTTGGCCAACGGCTATATTCTCTATTACTTTATAATATACCGTTAGTTTTAGTTTACCATTTTCAATCTTTTCTGGTCTAACATTTTCTTCTAAAATTTTTGCATCTTTTGGTAAAATTCGAAGCAAATCATTTTTTGCCATTGTTTTTGCTTCCGTAAGTGCTTCCTCTTTTGTAAACACTCTCATACTGGAGTCTTTTTCTTTAATCGTAACCTTTTCATAAGAAATCGGCAACGTCCATTTTAAAAACTTAACTTTTTTCTCATCCTTTTCTATTTTCTTTTCCTTAAATGAGTCGCTACCAAATCCCCAAATAGGTAAAGAATATCCAAACAATCGAAGATAATGTTTGGTCTTTTCATTACCAGTTAATGTAGAAAATTCTGATTGAAGTGGAAGTTCCACATCCGTACGATACCACGTTTGTCCCCATACTTCCCCTTCAGCAGCGATCATTTGCGAGTTCTCTCCCTCACCTATTAGACCTGAAACAAGCAATTGACCCTTTTGTACAAAATCATGTCTTTCTACTTGAGGTTGTCCTTTTTTAATAAATGTTCGAACGATAATTGCTTTTTTACTAGCCACTAAATGTTGCGGTGGAAGTTCTTGCTCTTTTTTTGGTTCTTGTTTTTCAACCACTTGAAAATGATAGGCAGTTCCATTTAATTCGACCCCAACCCATGTGATTTCATTAATTTTATTTGTTATTTTTCGTTGAATGGTCTCTGGGTCATCTACGAAAAATTGCAATTGTCCAACTTTTACTCCCATTTTCTTTAATTCTTCGGAAATTTTATACTCAGTTTCAGGAGTTGCACCGTCAATTTCAATTTGCCAAATCATATTCGATAGCAATAGAATGGTAAATAAAAATAAACAAGCTCCTAAGAAAAACCCAAAATTTTTTAAAACTCGCTTCTTCCAAAAAGGAGCACCTTTTCGATCAAGAAAAGTTATTTTTACTTGGTGGTGCCTAACAATTCCCCGCACATTTGGTACATCTTTTAATAACATATAAAAAGCAATCGTTGAGGTGCCTAATTGTCGAACATCCCAAATAGTCACATTTTCTCTAGTTAAATGATTGATAAACCGTTCTAATCCCTTTCCGGATATTTTTACTCTTACACTGCCGGTAATAGAATTCACCCAATGATTCTTCATTCCAGACCTCCAACTAAGCTTGTACTCTTTTTGCACATCTTTCGATCACATGTACGATTTAAAATGAAAGAAGGGATTACCCTTGGATGAAACGAACTTCATCAATTTTCCCTTCAAGTAATATTTCTTCTGGTAAAATCGTCTTTATTACAAACGACTTCCCTTTTACTAATAATTGTCCTTGTTTTAATAACAATCGGATTTCCCGATCAGAAAATGCAAGCAAACCTTTATGATTTTCAATATATATATGTATTTGTCCAATCATCGTAATACGGGGTAAATCCATCATGACATCTTCTGGGAGATCTAATTGTTGTGTCATCCAGCTTCGAATTCTTTGTCCCCATTTTCTTGCCATAAAAGAACCCCCTTTCATCTCATATTTATGAGTATGAAAGGGGGAATAGCACTTTTTTTAAAATTGTTATCGCATAAATTTTTTTGATTTCGGCTCGCTTAAAATTTCTGACCAGATAATACCTTCTATAATATTTTCCTTCTTAAAGTAAACTGGTTGATCTTTTTCTATAGCACGAACCTTTGGTTGGCGGAGTCTGGAAACTTCTTCTCTTTTTTCAATTTGTTTATTTTTGTATTCTTCATAAATATTTTTGTTTTTAGATTCAGTTACCATAGTTGGCTTCGGTTGTGAAGGAGCAATTGATTTTTTAACAACCGGTTTTTCAATCGGTTTAAGCTTTTTAACCGTTTTTTTCTTGGAAGTTTGCTCTTTTGAACCTCCAAAAAAGGAAGATAATGCTCCTATTAGAATAATGATTAACCATGGATTTTCAAATAAAAATTCCAAGAGAGGAACTCTCCCTTCTCAAAATGATTCCACTATTTTTGATCTTCTGGTTTTTGATTTTTACTTAATTTTCCGATGGAATCTCTCATGTCAGTATCAGCAGAAATGTTTTTAATATTCATATAATCCATTACTCCAATATTTCCGCTCTTTAATGCTTCAGCCATTGCAATTGGAACTTGAGCTTCTGCTTCAACAACCTTCGCTCTCATTTCCTGTACTCTCGCTTTCATTTCTTGTTCTTGAGCGACAGCCATTGCACGGCGTTCTTCCGCTTTTGCTTGAGCAATATTTTTATCTGCTTCCGCTTGTTCAATTTGTAATTCCGCCCCAATGTTTTTACCGATATCTACATCAGCAATATCAATGGAAAGAATTTCAAATGCTGTACCAGCATCTAGACCTTTCTTTAATACTGTTTGTGAAATTAAATCAGGATTTTCTAAAACTTTTTTATGATCGTCGGAAGAACCAATTGTACTAACAATCCCTTCCCCTACACGGGCAATAACTGTATCCTCTCCAGCACCACCGACTAAGCGTTCAATATTCGCACGAACAGTAATTCTTGCTTTCGCTTTAACTTCAATCCCATCCATAGCGACACCAGAAATAAATGGTGTTTCAATTACTTTTGGATTTACACTCATTTGAACAGCTTCCAATACATCTCGACCGGCTAAGTCAATAGCTGCACAACGTTCAAACGTTAATTCAATATTTGCCCGTTGAGCAGCAATTAATGCATTTACTACACGGTCAACATTACCACCTGCTAAATAGTGGCTTTCTAATTGATTAATATTTACATTAAGACCAGCTTTTTGAGCTTTAATCAACGGGTTGATCACTCTACTAGGAATAACTCGACGTAGTCTCATCCCAATTAGTGTAAAGATGCTTACTTTAACGCCAGCAGCTAGGGCAGAAATCCAGAGCATGACTGGAACAAATGTTAATAATAAACCGATTAAAATTACCGCTGCTAAAATGATTAGCAGGAAAAAGATATTAATTTCTGTTGGCATTTAATAATCCTCCTTATTATTTTTGAACTTTTCTTACTACAATGCGAGAACCTTCAGCTTTTATAACTTTTATTTCTGAACCTCCAGGAATAAATTCCCCTTCCGAAACAGCATCGATTCTTTCATCATTAATAATTATTGTACCAGAAGGTCGTAAATCAGTCATAGCAATGCCTGTTAATCCAATTAAATCTAAACGTGATTTATTAGAGATATAACCTTTTTCTGTGCTGGTAGAATCCTTCAAAACAATTTTATTAAATATTGTTAGTTTCTTTTTAAACACTTTCATCATGATAATCATTGCAATAATGGCAACTGTAATGGCAACAAAAAGGTAGATCATCATTTGCACAACACTATCACCTGCTAAAACAATAGATAAGAAAATTGATCCTAAACCAAGTAAACCTGCGATTCCACCAGGAAGGACAAATTCAGCACCAATTAAAATAATTCCTATAACAAATAATATAATGGACTCCCATCCTGCCAAGCCAGCAATAAAATGTCCATAGAAAAAGAGCAACAATGAAAATATCCCCATAAATCCTGGTATACCAAAGCCTGGTGAATAAAGTTCTAAAATGAGTCCTAGGCTACCAATGGAAAGTAAAATCGGAACAACAATTGGGTTTGTAATAAATCTAGCAATCTTTTCTGCCAACGTTTCTTCCACTTTTACGACATCTTCTTTGCTATATCCTAATTTGATTAATAATTCATCAAGATTTTGTACAATTCCTTCAGCATATCCAACTTTAATAGCATCATTGGCCGTCAAAGTTAGTAATTTCCCTTTTTCTGCACCTAGCTCAGGTAAATCAATGGACTCATCTGCCATCGCTTTTGCATAAATCGGATCACGATTACTGCTAATCGCAGCACTTTCCATTGCTTTCAACCAATACGATTGTGCCTTTTTATCAGCTGCGTTTCCATCTTGGGTAATGATGGCAGCTGAACCTATGGTGGAGTTAGGGACCATATAAATTTCATCCATATGTAACGAAATAAATGCACCTGCAGATAATGCTTCATTATTGATAAAAGCAACTGTTTTTATATCTGTTCGTGCAAGGAGATTACCAATTTCCCCGGCTGATTGAACCTCTCCACCAGGGGTATCAATTTCAAAAATAATGACTTCTGCACCATTTTCTTCTGCTTCGGAAATGGCACGTTCTAAAAATTGATACAGTCCTTTTTCCACCGTTTCTTTTATTGGTACATGATAGACAGATCCAATCATGCTTTCAGCTGAAACATGCAAGAGAGAAGTAAATGGTAAAAGAAACAAAAAGGCAAAAAATGCAATACGAACTTTTTTCACACCATTCCCCCCTTTCATCATATGTCTTAGCTTACTTTACGTTTAACATTTAGAAATGTTTCATTTTTATACTATTATTTTAACAAGTAGAACAAAATTTTTCTCAATTTATGCAAAAAGGACTGTACGATTTTTACCGTACAGTCCAATTTTTTAACTTAAAAGTTGTTGTACAAGTTTATTAACAAGAGAACCATCCGCTCTCCCTTTTACTTTTGGCATTATGGCAGACATGACTTTACCCATATCCGCTTTCGATTGAGCTCCAACTTCATGAATCGTTTGTTGGATTAATTGTTTTAATTCATCTTCTGAAAGCTGTTTTGGCATGTAATCTTCTAAGAAAATGAGCTCTTGTTTCACTTTATCAGCAAGATCTGTTCGACCAGCTTTTTCGAACTCATGGAGGGAGTCTTTTCTTTGTTTTACTTCACGAGAAAGAACCGTCAATTCTTCATCACTCGATAGTTCTCTGCCAATTTTTATTGCTTCATTTTGTAATGAAGCTTTTATCATCCGAATAACAGAGAGTCTTTCTTTATCCTTGTTCTTCATCGCCTGTTTCATATCTTCATTTAGACGTTCGAGAAGACTCATGAATACACCCTCTTACCACTTGCGTTTTCTTGCAGCTTCAGACTTTTTCTTACGTCTTACACTTGGTTTTTCATAAAATTCGCGTTTTCTTACTTCTTGAAGTGTGCCCGTTTTTGATACTGATCGTTTAAAGCGACGAAGAGCATCTTCAAGAGATTCGTTTTTACGAACGATTGTTTTTGACATCTCTTTCCCTCCCTCCGAACAATAACGCACTACATATGCATGGCAAAATGCCATGTACTAACCAATTATAATATAAAGTACAATTGAAGGTCAACCTTCACTTGGGACATGTTTTTCCATCATCGACCATATACATGAACCATGGGGTGATGGACTTGCTTTCTATTTTTATGTTTGTTCTTTTTATTATTTTATTCTTCGCAGGTATGACCATTTTAAGAATAGGATTATTTAACATATCTGGTGACCGAATGAAGAAATGGTTATCAAAATTAACAGATTCCCCTTTGAAAGGCCTTATCTTAGGAATAATTGTTACGGCCATTTTACAAAGTAGCTCAGCAGTAATGGTAATTACGATTGGTTTAATTGCCGCTGGACAATTGACATTTAAACGTTCCATCGGAATTATTCTCGGGACAAATATTGGGACAACAGTAACTGTGGAATTTTTAGCTTTTAGTACAGATTCATTCATTCTCCCTTTAGTTCTTATTGGTAGTATCTTTTCATTATTTAAACATAGCAAGTACCGAAGTTTAGGTTTTAGTCTTTTTGGTCTAGGCACGATTTTTTTAGCTATGGAAGGATTTAAAAAACTAACCGTTCCTCTATCACAATTACCATTAGTAAAAATGGCTTTAACAGAAATGAATGATCATTTTTTATTTGCCATTATATTAGGTACTGTTGTTACGTCTATTATCCAATCAAGTTCTGCTGCAACTGGAATAGCAATGAGCTTTTTACAAAGTGATATGATTCATTTGCAATCAGCCATTTCATTTATGTTAGGTTCAAATATTGGAACATGTATGACAGCTATTTTAGCAGCAATTGGAAGCGGTATGGAAGCAAGGCTAACATCATATGCACATGTTTGGTTAAATATCATTGGAGTGCTGATTTTTATCCCATTTATATCAATCTTTACTGAATTTATCGAGGTTTTAACTCCAGATCGAGCTCAACAATTAGCACATGCTAGTGTTCTATTCAATGTCATTGTTTCATTCATATTTTTACCGATCGCTAAACCTTTTTCCATTTTTATTGAGAGACTACATAATAGTAAATAATAAACTTTTAATGATGAAAAATATTAAGCATTAGCTTATTGAGTAAAAATCCCCTTAAGTTGTCTGTTCCAAGATTTTACTTTTTAAGTTTTATTCGATAATAAAATGTAAATAACATAATCGAGTAGGAGGGGGTGACTAACCCCCGACCTCTCACACCACCGTACGTACCGTTCGGTATACGGCGGTTCAATTAAGATCATTGACGCAAGTCTTTATAACTTCCGTGAATAGCTGTTCTCTTTATGCCAGTGGT
>NZ_JBYLHW010000019.1:0-38496 GCF_057747715.1 Bacillus sp. JST-5
CTTCCGTGGTCTTCGCCCAATCTAACCAGGCTCGACTTCCCTTTGTCCTCCATAGGAGGTCTCTTTTGACGAGGCGGCAGGATTCACTTTATGTTACGGTCTGCTGATTTGCTCGCACTCTCCAAGAGAGTTACTTTGTCACAGGGCTTCAACCTTAGGATTTCTCCACCAGTTGCCTGTCAGCTACCGAGCGTCTTGGCACTTACTCGGGTTGGACTTGCACCAACTAGCAGATAACAGCTTAGCTGGGCACGCACAGATAATATAAAATGCTGACGATTTGTCAGCATTTCATCTCGTAGAGAAGGCAGCATACGCAATGATTAAAAGGAGTAAAATTACAAACACGAAATAAGCAATAAAAATCGGATTTCTTAAATATGGGTGGTTTTGAACCTTTTCTGAAATTTGAGAGTCATGTGTTTCTTTTACAGCTTTTTGTGATTTAGCGACACGCCATGTATAAATGAGCGAGATGAGTAAAATTCCTACAACTATATAGGTCAAAATTGTCATATACGTACTCATTTTATTCCTCCTCTAAGGAAACGTTTATTAATACCATTCCACAAACGTAAAAGTCTATTCTGAAACAATTTCCGTTTTTTCAACAAAACATTCCAACTTTATTCTCTTCATATAAGGAAAAACTAAAGTTAATTCGTAAAGGAGGTGAACATATGAAAAAGATTCTGTTCATCTTTCTTACCTTTTTATTAACATTAACAGGCTGCCTTAATTCCGAAGCATCCCAAAAAGAAGTTACTCCTAAAAAAGTACAACCTATATCAACCAATCCTTCTAATGAAGAAAAACCAAAAAAAGAAAAACAATATAATGGAAATCCACAGGTGAAAAAGGTCATTCATAATGTTCCACTTATCAAGCAACGTCCTGAATTGCCTTTTGGTTGTGAAGTGACTAGTACGGCCATGATGTTACAATACGCTGGTGTTCATGTTTCGAAAATGGATTTATATAAAGCTGTAAAAAAAGATGATGATCCAATCGTAATAAAAAATGGAGATATTCTTCAGTGGGGAGATCCATCGGAAGGTTTTGTTGGTGACATGACAGGAAAAACTGGAAGAGGGTACGCTGTATTTGACGAACCAATTGAAGATTTAGTAAATCAATTTTTGCCCGGAAGAGCGATTAACTTAACAAATGAACCATTTGAAAAAATTTTGAATCATATAAAGAATGGTTATCCTGTCGTTGTATGGACAACAGGTGATTATCGTTTACCAAATCAATGGGAAGAATGGATGCATAACGGTAAAAAAATAAAAACTCCTATTGATCTCCATGTTGTTACTTTAGTTGGATTCGATCAAAATTTTGTATACTTAAATGATCCATTGAGTGGGAAAAAGAATGTAAAAGTTAATAAACATCAATTCATTCAATCATGGAAGGCTCTTCAATCAAGAGCAGTCAGTTATTATTAGAAGAAATCAACAAAAGTTAATTTAATTCCTTTCATTCACGAATAATAGCTTATATCAAGTAGGGCTGGCATTTGCCATACCTACTTTTTTTCGCAATTTAATGAACAAATGAATGAAAATTTTTTATTTTAGAAGGAGATTCTCACTGAGTAGAGAATGTATTTTTGAATGAGCTTAAATCTGTAAACATAATAAAGAAAGGATAATGACTATGACAAAAACGGTAAATTTACATGAAGTTATTAGTGGAACGACTGCACCACCTGCTTGTGACATTTCGCTTGGAGTAAAAGTATTACAAGCAGAAAATGGAGTAGCCAAAGGTATATGGAATATTGGGGAACATTTATTGAATGGGAACGGAGTGATTATGGGCGGCTTTGTTGGAGCTGCAGCCGATATTATGATGGCGTATGCCATTACAACATTATTAAATGAAAATCAAACCTTTGCTTCCATTAACCTGCAAACAACGTTTCATCGTCCTACGTTTGTCGGAGAAGTCGAAATAGAAGCAAAAGTTGAAAAATATGGAAAAACCGTATCATATGTAACTGCCTCTTTAAAACAAAATGGAAAAGAAGTGGCAAGCGCTGTATCATCGATTATCATAATGGAAAAAAAATAAACGTCCGCTCATAATGCGGACATTTCTATTTAATTATTATTCTCTTTATTAACTAAAGACTCATGAATTTTTACTAAAGAACGTACAATAGCCTTTTTTCGATGGTAACCTTTAGAACTTACAGTAATATCATTGTATGTCGCATATACTTTTCCCCAATTACCATATCCTTGAAAACCATATATATATAGTTTGATCATTCCTTTGTCCGATGGAAAAATCATCATTTCCATTTTACTCATCGTATTATCCCCTTTAATGAGATCGTATTATTTTAATACAATAAAACAATTTTTCGAAAAAGTCAAAAGGTTCGTCTATAAAAAAGTAAATTTGGAAGTATTTAATCATGAAAGTTTCTTCATAGTTTGATAGTATGGATAGAGAGAAAAGACAAGAATAGGATCGAAAGAGTTATGAAAAAAATATCACGTAGAAAATTTTTGAAAAAATCATTGAAAAGCATCTTGCTAGTCTCCGGTGTTGCACTTGGCGGATATTCATATTCTAAATATATTGAACCCAAATGGATTGAAATATGTAAATATCATCTAAAACATCCTCTCATCCCAAAAAGTTTTCACCAATTGAAAATTGTACAGTTTAGTGATACTCACATTGGTTTTCACTTTCCTATGGAACATTTTTCAAAAATTGTTGATCAAATCACACAATTGGAGCCAGATTTATTAATTTTTTCCGGAGATTTAATTGATGATCCATTATCTTTTGATCAATATTTACAAACAGAAATGATACTAAAACAATTAGATGCCCCATTGGGCAAATATGCGGTATTTGGCAATCATGATCATGGAGGATATGGAACAGAAAGGTACTCTACTTTAATGGAAAGAAGTGGCTTTCAGCTCCTGTTAAATGAATCGGTAACCGTTTCAAATCAAGGGGAAAGAATTTGTCTCATCGGTATTGATGATGCCATGTTAGGTCGACCAAACTTAGAAAAGGCAACAAGAAGTATAAACGACAACACATATAATATTTTAATTTCACACGCACCAGACCTAGCTGATCAAGCGACTTCATTTCCCATTCATCTTCAATTAAGTGGACATAGTCACGGCGGACAAGTCCAACTTCCGTTTTTAGGCCCACTTATCACACCGCCATTTGCTGAAAAATATGTCGAAGGATTTTATGAAATTACCAATGACTTTCTTTTATATGTGAATCGTGGACTTGGAACAACGCGATTGCCTTACCGTTGTTTTTCTAGACCTGAAATCACGATTTTTCAATTACAAAGTGAACAATAAACATACTTATATCCAACAAAAAGACCAAACACTATGAAAATAGGTTTGGTCTTTTCTACATTAAAACAATATTGGTTTCGCTGTTAAAAAACGGTCTTCTATTTGTTTTGCCTCAAGCGGCTTACTGAAATAATAGCCTTGTGCTTTTTGACATTGCACATTTCTTAAAAACTCAGCTTGTTCTTTTGTTTCTACTCCTTCTGCGACAACTTCTAAGTTCAAATTATGAGCTAAATGGACAATCGTTTTAATAATCGCAGAATCTCTTTTATCATATAGCATTTCTTTTACAAACGATTGATCGATTTTTAATACATCTAATGGAAATTGTTTTAAATAACTTAATGATGAGTATCCTGTACCAAAATCATCAATCGAAATTTTAATCCCTAAATCTTTTAGATCTTTTAAAATCGAAATCGTCTCTTTTGTATCTTGCAATGCGCCTTCAGTTATTTCGATCTCTAAAGCATTTGCAGAAAGTTGATATTTATTTAAATATTTTTCAATCATTTTGACAATTCCAGGTTGTTGAAATTGTTTTGTAGACAGATTTACAGCTGCACGAACGTTAGAAAACCCTTTATTTTTCCAATCAGCTAGTTGCATGCAAACTTGATCTATGACCCATTCACCAATTGGGAAAATTAGCCCTGATTCTTCCGCTAACGGAATAAATTCTCCCGGAGAAACTGCCCCAAATTCTTGGCTAGTCCAACGAAGTAACGCTTCGAAACTTACTAATTCTTGAGCATGCAAGTCAACTTGAGGTTGATAATGCATTGTGAACTCATTCCGATTAATCGCTTTTCTTAATTGCGTTTCCATTGTAACCGTACTAATTAATGAAAGTGACATTTCTTCTTGATAAAATTGAAAATGTCCTTTTCCTCTTTCTTTTACACGGTGAAGGGCACTGTCCGCACGAATAATTAATGATTCCGCATCTAAACCGTCAATCGGATATCTACTTATACCTATACTCGGAGTTGAATAATATTCTTGGCCAGATAAAATGAAAGGCTTTCGAAATTCGGCTAAAATATTATTCCCCATTTTTGTGGCATTTTCTCGAGTTCCATCATTTAGAAAAATGATAAACTCATCTCCACCTTGTCGATAAACGGTTCCTTTATTTCCAACAATGGTACTTAGACGTTCGCCTACCTTTTTTAATAGTTCGTCTCCCGCTTGGTGTCCAAGTGTATCATTTAAAAATTTAAATCGATCTAAATCTAAATATAGTACAGCAAATTCATGATTAAGTTTGGATTCTCGTATTTTTCGATCTAAATGCTCGATAAACGCTCTTCGATTATATAAGCCTGTCAAATGATCATGATAGGCCATATACTTGATCATTTCAGCATTTTTTGATTGCTCCGTCAAATCACGGATAATAATAAAATTTCCATTTACTTGTTCATTGACAATAATCGGAACTGATTTTAAATGTGTCGTAATCAACGTTCCATTTTTATGATAAAAATGGATGTCTAAACTTTCGTATGCTTTCCCTTCTCGAGACATAGAAATCATTTCATCGATTAACGGTTGATCTTTTTCTGGAACGAAATGATAAATTAGTCGATCGATCAATTCTTTTTCCTTCAATCCAATGATTTCTTCTGCAGATTTATTACAACTCATAATAAACCCATTAGGATTAATTGAAATAATTCCATCGAGGTTATGATCGACTAATGATCGATATCGTTGTTCACTTTCGATTAATTGTTGTTTCTCTTCAATCACTTTCGTTATATCTCTCGTAATCGTTGTAATATATAAAGCATTTCCTTCTTCGTCAAATATTGGTGTTAATACTGACTCACAATAAGTCAATGTTCCATCCAATAATCGAAAGGAATCACGATATGTAATAGTTTTTTTCTCTTCGATCGATTTTTGATAATAATTATGTATTTGCCTAGCTTTCTCTTCTTGTAATACATCCTCTAAATATTTTCCAATACAAGAAGAAGACAATCTTGCATGAAGAAGGCCATTTTCATTAACGAATAAGTATTTAAATCTTGGCCCTACCTCTACTTTCATAATAAAGATTAAATCATGAACGTGCTGAAAAACAAAATCAAACAAGATAGTTCCAATTTTTTCCCTAATCATAGGATCTTCGATTTCTTTATTGATCAGTCGTTTCAAATGGTCCATTGTATCATCCTTTTTTCAGAACTAATTTTTGTGAAACAACCTCCCCAACATTAATGATTAACTATATTTTACATAGAATCGACAAAAAATCACTACAATTTTCGACAACAATATTAAGAATCTGAAAAAATAGTACTTTGGTACTATATTAAAATTTTATTTATTGTAAAAATATAGTTATTTTTACTTAATTACTTGAGCGTTTATGGCAAGAACCCTTTCATTTACCTGCTAATAAAGTTATACTTTTTTTAGAGATTTTCGTGTGAAAGGAGTCCAACCGTTGGCAAAGCAAAAAGAATCAACAAATTTACCACTTACCATTGAAAATATATCTCAAGCACTATTTATTATTAATCGCCACGCAAAAACAGCAACGGACCCAAAATTTTTGTATCAATTAAAGCATAAAGCGATTAAAAAATTGTTAAAAGAAGGGAAAGCCAAAAAAATCGGACTTCATTTTTCAAAAAATCCTAAATTAAGTCAGCAGCAATCTGACGTTCTCATTTCTTGTGGTGATTATTTATTTCATGTCCCACCTACGAAAGAAGATTTTTCAACATTGCCACATCTTGGGGAATTGGATCAAACAACCCGTAACCCTAAAGCAAAACTCTCATTAAAGGAAGCTAAAAAATTGATTCAACATTATACCGGGATTTTCCCAAAAAAAAGTAATAAAATATATCGTCCCAAATTTGTAAAACCTATTTTTAAACGATTAGGAGAGTAATATTGCCACGAAAATTTCGTTGATCAATATTTGTTATAGAAAATACTATCATAAAAAAACTGCTCTCTCATTAAATGGGAGCAGTTTTATTAAATGCTTGAATATCAGAAATAATTTTTTCCACATTGATTATAGGAATATTACCATAAATCCCTTCCACATATATAGAATCATCCTCGTTTGAAGGTTGAATATCCGACTTTGTTACGATGTGTATTTGTGATATTCCATGAACATAAAAACAAAGGCACTGATTATTTATTTCAGAAATGATAAATTTATCTTCCAATTCATTTGGTTCGGACTTCTTAGAAAATACTTCTCCTAAATCGATAACAGGATAAACTTCCCCACGTACGTCAATGACTCCTTTTATGTAAGGATGGGTAAAAGGAATAGGAGTCACTTTTTTTGTTTGAATCATTTCTTTTACAAAGTTTACATTCATTCCATATTTTTCGTACCCAATTTTTAATTCAATCATTTCCATAGTATTATCGCTTGTTTCAGTAATGTATGTTTGATTTTCCATTTTTCTCACCTTTCAAAAAAACATAAAGCATTTTGTTATATTATATCATTCAAATTCATAAAGAAGATTGACAAAAGAATCAATTTGTTTCTTATGATGTAAATCGTGGTAAATAAAATCATTCAAATAATCTAATATTTTCAGCTTATGGTCACCGATAGAAAAAGAAATTTGAAGATACGTATCGTCTACTAATTTTAGCTTTTCGATAAAATGCTTCTTTCTTAAGGCAACGAGTTGGTCGATAAGCTCATCTTTCGAGTGCTTTTTCGCATAATCATCAGCTTGATCATTAATAATCTGAAAATTAGGAAATGGCTCTAATTTATTTCCTTCTGTCATGAATGGAAATCTTTCTCTTAATGAATATTCATCCCATAGTAATAAATGAGCAATGATTGCACCAACAGACCATTTTCCTTTTGCGATCGGTCGGTACCAATCTTCATCTTTTAATTTTTTTAAATCGACTAACCATTGATTAAATGTTTCATAATGCTTAATAATTTCATATTTTCCCATGTGCCAACCTGCTCTCTATAAATTCAAGATCGATTATCCTTTCCATACTCTTTCAATTCGATAAAACCCTACAGAAATCCTTTATCATTTTTCTTTCTTTACATAAAAACTACAGGTAAAATAAAAGAAATAGTTGTACATATGAAAGTTGGGGGATTGAATGGAACATTTAATCAATAAGCGAGTAAAACATATCCAAATGTCAGGCATTCGTAAGTTTTTTAATCTAGTGTCAGATATACCTAATGTAATTTCGTTAACAATTGGCCAACCAGATTTTCCTACACCGAATCATATTAAGTTAGCAGCTAAACAGGCCATCGATGATAATTTTACAAGCTATACGCATAATGGGGGATTTTTTGAATTACGAGAGGCGGCGGCGAGTTATTTAGATAAAAAATATGGCTTAAAATATTCACCGGAAAATGAAGTAATTGTAACAGTTGGTGCATCTGAAGCTATTGACATTACGTTTCGAACGATTTTGGAGGAAGGTTGTGAAGTGATTTTACCCGCACCGATTTATCCTGGTTATGAGCCGATCATACAATTATGTGGTGGAAAAATAAAATATTTAGATACAAGAGATTCGAATTTTAAAGTTACGGCAGAAAAAATTGAGGAACTTTTAACGGATCAAACGAGATGTATTGTCTTACCTTATCCTTCCAACCCTACAGGTGTCAGTTTGAAAAAAGAGGAATTAATGAAAATTGCACAAGTATTAAAAGGCAGGGATGTTTTTGTCGTTGCTGATGAGATTTATAGTGAACTGACATATGAAACTCGCCACGAATCCATCGCTTCGATTTTACGGGAACAAACGATTGTTATAAATGGGTTGTCCAAATCACATTCTATGACCGGATGGAGAATCGGCTTTGTCTTTGGTCCAGAACCAGTGATGAAGCATATGATTAAAGTTCATCAGTATAACGTCACTTGCGCTAGCTCCATATCTCAAAAAGCGGCATACGCTGCCCTTACAACAGGGATCGATGATGCTTTAGTAATGCGAGAACAATATTTACAACGAAGAAACTATGTGTATGAACGATTAAAGACAATGGGGTTAAAAACTGTTTTACCTGATGGAGCCTTTTATTTTTTTGTTAAAATTCCAGTTGAAGGAATCTCATCATTGGACTTTTGCTTGCAATTAGTTAATGAGGCAAAAGTAGCCGTTGTACCGGGAAGTTCATTCTCCATTTACGGTGAAGGTTATTTCCGTTTATCATATGCTTACTCTATGGATATTTTAAAAGAAGGTCTTGACCGAATAGAAAAATTCGTGCAAAAAAATCAGTCATTCTAAAATTAAGCTGATCGGAATTTTCCGATCAGCGACTTTTCCTATTTAGAAAAATAAAAAACTAGTTTATTAAACTCCAATATTTATATAACGCTTGTGTTCCGCTATTTTCTTCACCGTTTTCTGCAAGCATTTCATACATTTCTTTTGCGAGCTTTAATCCTGGCAATTGTAAATTCATCTTTTCTGCTTCTTCTATTGCAATGGACATGTCTTTAATAAAATGTTTAATATAAAAACCTGGTTCAAAATCCCCTCTTAAAATTCTTGGAGCAAGGTTAGACAATGACCAACTACCAGCGGCACCGCTTGAAATGCTCTTTAAAACATTTTCTAAATTCAGTCCTGCTTTTTCTGCATACACAATTGCTTCACAAACACCGATCATATTTGACGCAATAGCAATTTGATTGCACATTTTTGTATGTTGTCCAGATCCTGCTTCTCCTTGGTGCACAATGTTTTGCCCAAATATTTTTAAAATCGGTAGTACTTTTTCAAATGCTTTTCGCTCTCCTCCAACCATAACCGTTAATCTTGCTTCCCTCGCACCAATATCTCCGCCGGAAACAGGTGCATCTAAAACATAAATGCCTCGTTTCTTTCCTTCTTCATATAACTTTTTTGCCAAGGATGGAGTAGATGTCGTCATATCAATTAAATAAGTTCCTTCAGGAGCATTCGGAATTAACCCATCTTCATTTAAATACACTTCCTCTACATCTTGGGGATAGCCAACCATCGAAATAATGATATCTGCAGTTTGAGCGATTTCTTTCGGAGAAGATGCCCACGTAACCCCTTCTTTCAAAAGTTCTTCAGCTTTTTCTTTCGTTCGAGTATATATGATGAGAGGAAAACCTGCATTCCATAAATGTTTCGCCATACTTTTTCCCATTACACCTGTTCCGATAAAACCAATTGTCATTTGCGGTTTCAAGATGATCATCCTCTTTTCATTCTATATAATCATTGCACTTTTATATTACCATACCTAAATATTGGAATATAAGATTCGTATGATATGAAAAAAAGACACAACTTTTGTTGTGCCTTATCAAATCACTTAATCACATAGTGCGAAATTACTGGTACTTTTTCTAAATATAAATCACGGAAATTTTTTTTATTTTTATAATGATCCATTTTATTACGTAACCATGTTTTCATATTGATCCCTCACCGTCATATTTTATAGTCTTATCTTAAGATGAATCGTAAAATGTCTTAACCGGCTAAAGAGTGGATTTCCTTCGTTCTGTAGTCTGATTTTCTTATCAACTATCAGACTTACAATCAAAATCATTCTTGACAAACAATAAATATATTAAAACAATGAAAAAAAGGAGGGATTGTTCATGTATAAAAAAGAATTGTTTGTTTTTGATAAAGACCGTCCTTTAAAAGCCACAATTAGAAATTATCGAAAAGAGGATTTTCAATCATTAATCTCGCTTCAACAGGAAGCCTTTCCGCCACCGTTTCCTTCTGAATTGTGGTGGAATGAAGAACAGTTATCCAATCATGTTACTTTATTTCCAGAAGGTGCTTTATGCGTTGAGATTGACGGAAAAATTTGTGGATCAATGACAGGACTCATTATTGACTTTGATCCAAAACATCCCGATCATACTTGGTCAGAAATCACCGATGATGGATATATCCGGAACCATCGTCCGAACGGAAATACGTTGTATGTGGTGGATATATGTATCAGTCCCACTTATCGTCAACTAGGACTAGGAAAGTGGCTTATGCAATCTATGTATGAAACTGTCATTCAATTAAAATTAGAAAGGCTGCTTGGTGGAGGTAGAATGCCAGCATTCCATCGATATGCGGATACATACACGGTTGATCAATACGTTCAAAAAATTTTAGATGGGGAAATAAAAGATCCGGTCATTACCTTTTTATTAAGATGTGGAAGAGTGCCTGTGAAACCGATCAAAAATTATTTGGAAGATGAGGAATCATTAAATTATGGTTTATTAATGGAGTGGAAAAACCCATTTTTTCATTCATAAGGATGGACTTTTGATATTCAAATAGTTAATATTTTTGAAAAAAACCCATCCATTTCGTACGCTCCCAATAGTTTAATGTCAATCATGCTATTGGGGGACATACTAAAGGATGGGTTATTTTTTATTTCTTTAATGCCGATTGAACTAGTTCTATAACTTCCTCACTTGTGCTCATATTGACAGCTTGGTTGGCTAATTCCTTCATATCCTCGAATTTTAATCGACGAATTAAAGAACGTGCACGTAAAATCGATGATGCACTCATGGAAAATTCATCAAGACCAAGTCCAAGTAAAATTGGAATTGCCAATTCGTCTCCAGCCATTTCCCCACACATACCTGCCCATTTGCCTTCTTTATGAGCAGCTTCAATCACCATTTTGATTAATCGTAAAATGGATGGGTTATACGGCTGATACAGATAAGATACACGCTCATTCATACGATCGGCAGCCATTGTATATTGAATTAAGTCGTTCGTTCCAATACTAAAGAAGTCAACTTCTTTGGCAAATTGATCAGCTAATACCGCGGTAGAAGGAATTTCTACCATAATTCCAATTTCTATATTGTCAGCGACTTTGACTCCTTCTTGAACTAACTTTTCTTTTTCCTCTAACAAGAGTGATTTCGCTTCACGAAATTCTTGGATAGTGGCAATCATTGGGAACATAATTTTTAAATTTCCATAAACGCTTGCACGTAAAAGTGCGCGAAGTTGAGTGCGGAATAAATCTTTTTCTTCTAAGCATAATCGAATAGCACGGAATCCTAAGAATGGGTTCATTTCATGAGGAAGTTTCAAGTAAGATAATTCTTTATCTCCCCCAATATCCAATGTCCGAACAACCACTGGCTTTCCGTTCATTTTTTCTAGTACTTTTTTATATGCTTCAAATTGTACTTCTTCGCTTGGAAGTTCATCTCTTCCCATATATAAAAATTCGGTTCTAAATAGCCCAACGCCTTCTGCACCGTTACTTAAAGCACTTTCAACGTCTTCAACGGTCCCAATATTAGAAGCTAGTTCCACTTGGTGACCATCTAAAGAAACACTTTTTTCTCCTTTTAACTTTGCCCATTCTTGTTTTTGAGCTTCAAAAGCCTTTTGTTTTTCTCTATATGATTCTAATAATTCTTCTGTAGGATTAATATGAACATCACCAGTTAAGCCGTCTAAAATAATGAGATCACCATTATCCGTTAACGTAGTGATATTTTGTGTACCGACTACAGCCGGAATTTCCAATGTACGGGCCATAATGGCAGAATGGGATGTACGGCCGCCAATATCTGTTACAAAACCTTTTACAAATTGGCGATTTAATTGAGCGGTATCAGATGGAGTTAAGTCATTGGCAATAATAATGACTTCTTCCGCTATCGTACTAGGATTAGGAATTTGCACCTTTAATAAATGTGCCATTACCCGTTTTGTAACGTCTTTTATATCTGCCGCCCGTTCTTTCATATAATCATTTTCCATTTGTTCAAAAATCATAATGAACATATCTGCTGTTTCTCGAAGTGCATGTTCGGCATTCACTTTATCATTCGAAATTTTTTCTTCAATCGGATTTAATAGTTCCGGGTCACTTAAAACTAATAAATGCGCATCAAAAATAGCTGCTTTATCAGCACCTAAATGTTCCAAAGTATATTCTCGAATGGATTGAAGATCTTTTTTTGACTGATCAATTGCTTGGCGAAACCTATCGATTTCAGCTTGAACATCTCCAACAGATGTTTTTTCATATGTAAGATCCGGTTCTACCAATTTATAAGCTTTTGCAATTGCAATCCCCTGGGATGCAGCAATTCCTCTAACCATTGAAGACATTATTCAGTCAATCCTTCTTTTTTCATTAATTCTTCTAATCCATTTAATGCTGCTTCTTCGTCATTACCTTCAGCAATAATAGTTACTTCTGCATTTTTTCCAACACCTAAAGACATAACACCCATAATGGATTTTAAGTTAACTTTTTTTCCATTGTATTCTAATTGGATTTCAGACTCATATTTCCCTGCTTGTTGAACTAATAAAGTAGCTGGGCGAGCATGAATTCCCGTATCTGCAACAATTTTAAATTTTTTCTCAACCATTTTTCACATCTCCTTTATTTATCTTTTGTATTCTTTCATACTCTTACTATGAAAAGAATCCATTAATCATTCAATCAAGAATGTATCCTTGTCCTTCTAAATACGCAAAACATGCACTCCTATTAAGAATATCATGATAAATAAAAATTTGACAACGAAAGAACTTATTTTACAAATTTTTTCTTTTTTTTATCTTTTGCTTCATATCGATTTTCATTCTTATATAATTGTCAACATCTTAATTTCATTTTATTTCATTAAACATTTTTTGGGGATAATATTTTGAAGTATAGTATTAAACTATTCCTTATTTATAAGTTCTCCTTCTTTTTTCACTAATATGAATATATCCCTTTGTTTTTTTTAATATTCTGAAAATATAACGAAAAATATTGGTGAAGGAATCAATTTTCACCATAGTCTCTATACTTTTCGCTGAGCGATTTTCTTTTGAAAAAGATTAAGCAAAAAGTCTAGTTCTTTACTCTGTTTGAGGGTCATTTCACTTGTAAATCCAGTTTTTATTGCTGTTTCGACCATTTCTTTTCTCTTTATTTCAATTAATGCTTCAATCGATTGTGAAGAACTTTTCATTTTTATCCCTCTTTCTTTCTAAACATTTTACTATATTTTCCCAAAAAAAAGAAAAAAATATATTCAAAAAAATTAAAAAAACTAAGCCCGTAAATGTTTGGATTTCATTTACGGGCATCTTGTATAAACTTTTTATTTGGCAAACACGTGATTTCCAATTTGTGTAACCTTTTCTCGTGTGAAAATCCATTTACTTGTAGCTGTTTTTGGATTATAGAAATATAATGATCCATTTCCTTGGCCTTCAAAAGCTAATGCTTCATTCACAGCTTTAATGGATTCAGAATCTGCAGGTTGTTGAATGGTTCCATTAGCCACTGGAGTAAATGCATATGATCCTCCAGGCGTTTTTTCATAGATTACATCGGTGATTGTGTTTGGAAAATCTTTATGTGCAACACGATTTAATACAACGGTTGCGACAGCAACTTTTCCTGCAAATGGCTCACCTTTTGCTTCAGCACTCACTAAACGAGCCAATAGATCTTTTTCTTTATCACTAATACTATCCGGAATTGTTAACTTTTCATTTGGGAAAATTAAATCATTGATTTTATTATTCATCCGTTTAATCTCTAGAACAGAAACTCCATATTTATTGGCAATTTTCCAAATAGAATCTCCCGCTTGAACTGTATATGTTTTTGCAGATGCATGAGCAAATGACAGACTTGAAAAGAATGTTAACGATAGCATTGCTGCTACTGTAAATCTAGCAATTGATTTCATTTCTTCTAACCTCCTACTTTTTTGTTCTATAAAAATGGTAACAGTTGTAAAAATTCATGTCATATCCAAGTTTTTACTTTATAAAAAAAGACTTCAAAAATATTGATTTTACATAACTTCACTATGCTCTTAGAAAATATTAGTAATTATTTTCGATTACTAACTTTTTAATCTATTTCAAAATAATGGTTGGTTCTTTTCATCAATCTTTCATTGCTGTTACTAGATTAACAATTTGTAATAATAATTATCCGATTTTTCTGAATTTAATAGATTTCTTTATTTTGACTATTTGTAATATTCAAAAAATTATAATTCTACTTAGTAAATTTATTCAATTATTTTACAAATTTATAAAAAAATTACTTTTCACGCATTCGAAAATATATATCAAATACGGTAATTTAACGTTACCCGGGAATATTCGAACAGTACTGTTCAAAAGGAACGAAGGATTTTGGAAACTTTTGATCAAGTATTCGAGCAATATATCCCAATGATTTATCACAATATGAAAAGATTGAAAATCTATAAAAATGAGGAGGAATTTTTTCAAATCGGCTTAATTGCATTATGGAAAGCTTATAAAAAATATGATCAAACTAAAGGGGATTTTTCGAGTTTTGCTTATTCTTATATTAAAGGGGAAATGATTAATGCACTTATAAAAAGTAAAAAATTTGAGGACCGATCCATTCATTTCGATCAATCGTATTGGGAGCATGTTTTAACAACGGAAAACGATTCAATTCCTGAAATAGTAGAACTAAACGAAGCTATTCAAGCATTACCAGAAAAAGAAAAAACATTATTGATTTATCAATATTATCAAGGGTTAAGCTTAAAAGAAATTGCTCATCTGGAAGGAGTGAGTTTAACGACGATAAAAAAGAGAAAAAAACGTGCTTTAAATCTTTTATATGAGTTTCTATCTGAGTAAAAAATATGGTTGTCCAATAGTACATTGGACAACCCTTTATTACGAAATATATTCGTATATGACATCTCCGCCTCTTTGCGCAATACCACGAAAGTTTTTGAAGTCCTCTTGTTCAATTAACACTTTTCGAAAGGTCATAAAGTCTTCTTTTTTTACATAGTAATTTGGTAGTTGACCGTTTCTTAATTGATCAATAATTTCCAGTGCCTCTTGTTCACTCACCGAATTTTACCTCCATTGTCAAAAATATTTATTGATTATTTGTATAAAAAAAGTTAGTATTGTACCCACATCATTTTTTACGTTTTATTGAAAAATTCAAAATTTTTTCCAATAACTCTTTACACATTGACAATTTTATTGCAAACTTATAGAAAAATAAAGTTAGGGGCGATTTATATGAAAAAAGCTTCAATCGGCAATGTCATAGAATTTCGCGATGGGTTGCGCGGAATCGTCGAAAAAGTAAATGAGAATTCAGTCATCGTAGACTTAACATATATGGAAAATTATCGTGAACTCGAACTTGATGAAAGAACGGTTGTTAACCATAAAAACTATCGAGTAATTAAAGAATCCGTAAACTCTTAAAACAATTTATGCCATTAAACTGTCACTTCAATTTGTGACAGTTTTTTTATTTTCCTTTCTTCCATCTAATTAGTTATAGAGTATGAAATTTAAGTATATAAATGAAAGTGTTCTATTTAGATTATATATAATAGGAAGGATAACATTATACAAGCTTGGTGTTTTTTGTTAAAATAATTATTGTTTTGGAGAAAGGGGTTTAACGATGGTTAGGAATATGGATTATCGACTTATCATCGGCTTAATAATAGCACATATTCTCGTATATATCACTTTTGATTTTTCAAAAGTATTTTGGTATATTTTCACATCGACAATGCTTTTTTTAATTTCCTACGCTATCATTCATGAAAAAATGGAAGATGAAGATACATTTATTAAATATTTTTTCTATGGGATAGTGTTTGGAGCATTAACATTTGTTCTCATTTTCTTAGGTCATTTTCTCATAGAAATATTTCATATCACCTATTTTGAAAAGCAGATAACAAAGCTATATAAAATTGCTTCTCCAACACTATGGTGGCATTTCATTGTTCTTGTTCTTATTATCGTACCAGGAGAAGAAATTTTCTGGCGTGGATTCGTTCAAAAACGATTAATGAACTATTTTAACCCTTGGACGAGCATTTTATTGGCTAGTATTCTTTATGCATCCGTTCATATATATTCTGGTCAATTCATTTTAGTATTAGCAGCTTTAGTCGCTGGAATCATTTTTGGGGCCTTATACATGTGGAGAAGAAGTATTCCATTTGTTATTATTGCTCATTTAACTTTTGATCTATTATTACTTGTTATCTTTCCTTTTCGATAAAAATTTGATAGTCAAAATTTAAAAAAACCAGTGAAATTTGTCTTATTAAATTTCACTGGCTTTACATATTATTAAAGGATATAACCACTCTTAAACGTCAACTTGAAAATAAAATAAACCTTGTTGCAAATTTGAGTGACAAATAATCTTACCTAAAATAATAGTGTCAAATTTTTTTAATTACTTGACTAGTATCCTACCCATTTCTTATAGATCGTATGATTTTCTCCATAATAATAAAATAAAGATTATGCTTATATAGCCAAACAATGGATATAAAAATGAAAGTAGCTTGCCATATTCAATTTGGCTAATAATAAATGCAAGAAAAAAGATAAAACCATATAACCACTTTCTATGAATATTGATATAATTTTGAAGCTGTTTTTCAATTCCATATGAATTCCCTATAATTGAAGTAAAAATTTCACTATATATGATAAAAATATACGCCACATATAAATAACTTGCCAATTTTTGCATCATTACTGCCATTGGAATTTCATATATATGAAAATTAGGTAACATAATTAATATAGTATGGTTTGCCAATAAAATGATAGTTAATAATATCCCTCCTATCATCCCCCCTCGTTTGATCACTCTTTCATCTTTTATTTCAGAAGCAAGTGGGACAAGAACTGCTTGTGCCAATGCTAAATTAAAAGCCGTATAGGTAAATGGGGAAATCAATCCTATAAATGGACGTTCAGATATCGGTTTTTGAAAAAGTTGATCTAAAAAGGAAGGTAGTGTAACAGCATGTAAGGCTAAGAAAAAACAAAAACCAATCATAACCGGGACAACAAAACTGTTTACATAAACGATCCCCTTCGTCCCTAAAATCATGACTAAACAAGCTAGCACAATCGTCAAAATGACACCATAAAATTTAGGGATGAAAAAATGTTCTTCAAAAACGGCACCAGCACCAGAAAGCATGACACTTGTTACACCTATTAACATTATTAGCATGAAAATATTTAATAGTTTTGAAAAAGGACCAAAAAGATAGTTGTTCAATTGTTCATAACTTTTAGCATTTATACGTACGGCAATGACCATCATTTTTATACCAAAAAAAATAAATAAATATCCGCTGATGAATATTCCAAAAAGGCCAATAAATCCATACTGGGAGAAAAATTCAATTATTTCTTTTCCTGTTGCAAACCCTGCTCCAACTATTGTTCCAATATAAACGGCTGCAATTTGAAAAGCTTTTTTCCATTGTTCCATTGGACGACTCCCCCCCCTATTCCAGCATATGCATATATGGACAAGACAAGAACAACCATAAAAATAGAATGATTAGGCAAATATCTTGAAAGTCAAAAATGGTCAGATTATAATATAGATATAAGGTCAAAGATAGTCAAAGTCAAAACATATGATATAAAGGAGGTATATCGTATGAAATGTTCTAAATGTCATATTAACGAAGCAAATGTAACCATGCACGTTCAAATCAATGGACATAGTGAAAATCTCCAACTATGCTCTAATTGTTTTGAAAAAGAAAAAGAGAAAATGAAAGCAACATTTGAAAATTATCAAATGAACTTCCAACCATTTCAAGGATTTTCAATGGATGATATCTTTAATAATTTTGCATCTCAAAACCAACATTCACATACAAAACAAAAACATGGGAAAAAGCATTCTTTATTAGATCAATTTGGTAGAAACTTGACACACATGGCTCGAACTGGACTCATTGACCCAGTGATTGGACGGGATGAAGAAATTAATCGTGTCATTGAAATTTTAAATCGTCGAAATAAAAATAATCCTGTTTTAATCGGTGAACCAGGAGTAGGTAAAACAGCCATTGTGGAAGGACTAGCATTAAAAATCATTGAAAAAAAGGTCCCAGAAAAACTGTTAAATAAAGAAGTATATGTACTCGATGTTGCGTCACTTGTTGCAAATACTGGTATTCGAGGACAATTTGAAGATCGAATGAAGAAAATTATTTCTGAACTACAAAAGCGTAAAAACATAATATTATTTATTGATGAAATTCATCAAATTGTGGGTGCAGGTTCTGCGGAAGGCTCCATGGATGCCGGAAATATTTTAAAACCAGCCCTTGCTCGTGGTGAACTTCAACTCGTCGGTGCAACGACATTAAAAGAATATAGGCAAATAGAAAAAGACGGGGCTTTAGAAAGAAGATTTCAACCGGTAATGGTTCATGAACCAACCGTTGAAGAAGCAATTACGATATTAAAAGGCATTCAAAACCAATACGAAAAATTTCATCATGTGCAATATACAGATGAAGCGATCGAGGCTTGTGTAAAACTTTCTCACCGCTATATTCAAGATCGATTTTTACCGGATAAAGCGATCGACTTACTAGATGAAGCCGGTTCAAAAGCGAACTTAACTATTAACATAGCAGACGAAAAAGATATACAAAATCGATTAAATAAAATTATTAAAGAAAAGGAAAAAGCTGCTGAAGAGGAAAATTATGAATTGGCGGCAAAATTAAGATATGAAGAAATTCAACTCGAAAAGCAATTAAAATCACTGGAATCAGCAGAAAAACCTACAGTTACTGAAGAACAAATTCGTCAAATTATTTCTGAAAAAACTGGAATTCCTGTAGGGAAACTGCAATCAGATGACAAAGAAAAATTGAAACATTTAGAAGAAGAATTAAGAAAGAAAGTAATCGGTCAGGATGAGGCTGTGAAAAAAATTGCTAAAGCTATTCGTCGTAGCCGTACAGGATTGAAAGCAAAAAATCGTCCAATTGGTTCATTTTTATTCGTTGGTCCTACAGGTGTTGGTAAAACAGAACTTGCGAAAACGTTAGCTGAATCATTATTTGGTTCTAAAGACTCCATGATTCGTTTAGATATGAGTGAATTTATGGAAAAACACTCTGTTTCTAAATTAATTGGCTCTCCTCCAGGATATGTAGGACATGAAGAGGCAGGACAATTAACAGAAAAAGTGAGAAGAAATCCGTATAGTATCATCCTGTTAGATGAGATCGAAAAAGCTCATCCAGATGTTATGCATATGTTCTTACAAATACTAGAAGACGGTCGTCTCACTGATAGTCAAGGAAGAACTGTAAGCTTTAAAGAAACCGTTATTATCGCTACAAGTAATGCTGGAATGTCTGAAAGAAAAATATCCGTTGGTTTCGAAAATAAATCTTCATCGAGTTCAATTCTTGACACATTACAGCAATATTTTAAACCTGAATTTTTAAATCGTTGGGACAATATTATAGAATTTAAACAATTAGAAAAAGAACATTTGCTTCAAATTGTTGATTTAATGTTACAAGAAGTGATTTCAAATCTAAAAGAACAAAATATTGAATTAACCGTAACAGATGCTGTTAAAGAAAAACTTGTGGAATTAGGATATCATCCAACTTTCGGTGCACGTCCATTACGTCGCGTTATCCAAGAAAAAGTTGAGGATGAAATCGCTGATGCCCTTCTTGATCATAATGAAGATATTGTTCAATGGACCGTGGATTTACAGGAAGACAAAATCATGGTAAAACCTAACATTTGATTGAATGACGTTCTTTTACAATAAGCTTCGTTGAAAATGATGTCCATTTGTACTATAGAACACCTCCTTGTATATAGTTAAGGCACTCATGACTTTTAAATCATGAGTGCCTTGATTTTTTTATGCCATCCTCAACATTGATTTGATTATAGTTTTTTTATCATCTACTTCTCAATCTTTTGTTTTATAAACGCTCATCATCAACTGAATTTAACCACGCTTCAATCTCAGATACGACTGATTCGACACATCCATTTTCAAAAGGAGACACTAAGTTTGCCTCTTTTACTAATTGAACAAAGGATTTACTACCACCTAATTTACATAACTTCACATAATCTTGCCATGCTTCTTCATGATTGATTCTTGAACGTTTCCAAAATTGAAATGCACAAATTTGCGCTAATGTATAATCAATATAATAAAAAGGGCTTGTGTAAATGTGACTTTGTCTTTGCCAATACCCACCGTTTTCTAAATAGTCGAATCCATCATAATCAATATGTGGCATATAATCCTTTTCGATTGAACGCCATGCTTGATTTCGTTCAGCAGGTGTGGCATTTGGATGTTCATAAACCCAATGTTGGAATTCATCTACAGCTACACCGTACGGTAAAAACATTAACGCACTACTTAAATGTGAAAATTTATATTTATCTACATCTTCTTTAAAGAACAATTCCATCCATGGCCATGTGAAAAATTCCATACTCATTGAGTGAATTTCACACGCCTCATAAGTTGGCCAATGATATTCTGGGATATCAAAATGACGGCTCGAATAAACTTGAAACGCATGACCCGCTTCATGTGTTAATACATCGATATCACCGCTTGTGCCATTAAAATTAGAAAAAATAAACGGTGATTCATAATCTGCGATAAAAGTACAATAACCTCCACCAGCTTTTCCTTTTTTTGCTACTAAATCCATTAAATGACGATCAATCATAAATTGGAAAAACTCGTCCGTCTCTTTTGACAATTCTTTATACATTCTTTTTCCATTTTCTATAATCCAATCTGGGGTGCCTTTTGGAACAGCATTACCCGTTTTAAAACTAAATGGTTCGTCATAATATTTGAGTTGGTCTACACCAATTCGTTTCCGTTGTCTTTCTTTTAATTTAGTTGCCAATGGTACTATAAATTCTTTCACTTGTTTGCGGAAATTGGCTACATCTTTTGCATCGTAGTCCGTTCTCGTCATTCGATGATAGGCTAATTCTACAAAGTTGTTATATCCTAATGTTTTTGCGATTTCTGTCCGAACTTTAACAAGCTCGTCATAAATCTCATCTAATTTTTCACTATTTTCTTTCATGAATGTAAATCGTGCCTCATGAGCATTTTTTCTTGTTTTTCGATCTTTTGATTCCATAAATGGCCCTAATTGTGCTAACGTTCTTTCTTCTCCCTCAAACATAATTTTCGCAGAAGCCAATAGTTTCGTATATTCCGTACTTAATTTATTCTCCTTTTGTAGTAACGGAATGATTTCCGGAGAAAATGTTTTTAGTTCTGCTTCGGCTAAAGCAAATAGTTGTTTTCCAAATTTCTCCTCTAACTGTAAACGGAATTTGGACTTAACTAAAGATTGATAATATTTAGACACGAGTCCTTCCATTTGAGGATGCAATTCATCCATATAATCTTGTTCTTTTTTGTAAAACTCATCGGTAGTATCAATGGAATGTCTGATATAACATAAATTAAACATTGTATCAATATTACTTCTTAACCGATTAATTTCCTTCATAATTTTCTCTTGTTGTTCTACTGAGTCGGCTTCATTAAAGTCGCTCAACAATTTTGTAAAGGTTTCTTCAACTTCTTTCATATTAGGACGAACATATGTATATTCTTCAAATTTTTTCAAACGAAACATCCTTCCTTCCAAAAAAATTTAGTCCATAATACCTTTTCCACAACAACATGGAAAATCCTTTTTTAATAGTAATAATAATTCTCAAAAGTTCTTATTTTATTGATTGATATCAATCTGAATTTCTTTGAATAAGGATGATATTTATACTTGGCCAAGATGAACCTATTCATTGCTATGACTTTGAAACGATGCATACGGAATATATCAATCGTAACTAAATTGATGAACGTACTTTCCTACTTTTGTACGTCACATTTTATAATGAAAATATTCAAGGCCAATAAGTATAGTATTGATATACTAAGACTGTTATAATGTCATTGTAAAAGAAATCAACGAGGGAACATTTATGAAAAAATTTAAATCACATATATTTAGTTACGTTACAATTGTTATTATTCCCTTTATCATCATTTCCTTAATTTTATATAAATACAATAAGGAACTGAATAAAAAAGAATCATATAATCGTGCTAATTGGGTTGCTTCCATTTACCAAAGAGAGATGAATCATCTATTAATTGAAACAAAAACTTTAATGGAAACACTAGCTAGTACATACCAATGCACAAAAAGCGTAGGTATTGATAAAACATTAAAAACATTGCAATCAAAAGATCCAAGATACATTGGATTTTACTGTATAAGTCCTGATGGAAACATACTTGCCAAATCCAATGATTTGTTTCCAATTCACAGTTTTAAAGATTACAAATTTTTTCAAAGGATTTTTATAGAAAAAAAGACAGCATTATCTCAACAGGAAGTGATTTTAAACGATCATAAGGAAGCTATTGCTATTGCTACACCGATTTTAAATGACCAAGGCCAAAAAGAAGTTTTACACGTATTAATCACATATTTAAACACGAACTATATAAAAAATATGATGAAAATTTTAACACCGAATGAACATGTTCAAATTACTAATATGAGAGGAGATATAATTTTAGATACGGAGGATTATCATCTTCATGATGTCCACAATGTTCAATGGGTCGAGATTCCTATAGAACTTCTTCCATGGTCCATGAAAATAAAAATAAAAGAATCCTCCCGTATCGTTATGCCTTATTTCCATATCCTTTTAATTGAAGGAATTGCCTTTGTGACATTAAACTTATTATTTTTCTTAAAACAATATTTCTTATTAAGAAGAAAAGCAAAGAAGGAATTGGAACAGAGAGATAAGGAAAAATTGAAACTGATCGGAACGTTAGCTTCTAGTACTGCGCATGAAATTCGCAATCCATTAACTGGAATTAAAGGACTGATTCAATTATTAAGTGAAAAACATGAAAACGAGGAAGATCAGTTTTACTTCTCTGTCATTAATAAAGAAATTCAACGCATTAATCAGATTGTTAGCGACTTTCTCATTTTAGGAAAACCTACCGTTCAAAAAGTAAAACCTATTCATTTAGGAAAAGTTATTAATGAGGTTCGACCAATCATTGAAACGGAAGCTCATATTTATAACGTTGAATGCAATTGGGAAATGATCGATCAAGATATTTATATAAATGGAATTAGTGACCAAATTAAACAAATCTTATTTAATATTACAAAAAATGCTCTTGAAGCGATGAAAGACGGAGGAAAACTAACCATTCGCTTGGAAGCTTGTAAAAATAATGCGATCATAAAGGTTATTGATACAGGTATCGGTATGAATCAAGAAGAATTGCTAAAAATTTTTGAGCCGTTTTATACTTCAAAAAATGATGGGACTGGATTAGGACTTGTGATTTGTAAAAAAATCATTGAATCTTTTGGAGGAAAAATTGACATTTCCAGTACAGTCAACAAAGGAACAACTGTTATCATTACCCTGCCAGTTTGTCAATCCTTATAAAAACTCGATTTCAATCCTGCCCCCTAATGTTAATAGTTATACATTAGGGGGCATTCCTTTACTTCGAAGTTTTCCCATAATAAATATAGTTTTATTTATTATAAGCAAAAAATTTTTACTACTTTATCATTAGATTTACAACATATTTTCTTAATATGGAAATTGCTTATTTAAAATTTCACTAGATTTCAACATTTATCATATGAGTCTATTAAATATTTAAGTCAATTAGAACATCGTTTTGAATAATTCGTTCCTTCAAATCTTTTACTAACCATGAAACAGGGCCTTCCAATTGTTCGAGAGATAATTTCTTATATAATACGGTATATAATGTAATATCTCTTAATTGAAAAAATAACGGAATTGTTTTTATGGCGTCCGGATCTAAGTTATGCTCGGTACGATAACCTTCCATTAATGAATGAAATAGTTCATTGCCAAATTTCGTCCGCTCTTTTTTTCCAGATTCTTTCATCCCGTATAAGCACGCATAATAAATAGGAATAGCTATATCATGAGCAAACCAACAATACATTGTATCGTCAAAATCAAAAACACAAATGTCCCCATTGTCTACAAAAAAGTTACCACTATGAATATCGGTATGACATAAACCGTAAACATTAGAATCTTTTGATAAATTACGGACCTTTTCTATTATCTTTTTTCCATTTTGGATTACATCTACTTGTTCATTAGGTATGTATTTTTCAATTTCTAGTAAATCATCTTCCTCCCAATGAGGTCTCGATTGAATCCCATTAGATGGTATGTATTTTTTTGTTACTTGGTGCATTTTCCCTATTAATTTTCCAATTTGATAAAACAATGGTCGGTGATCTTGATCGTTCGATATTTTTACATGAGTCCCTTTTGCTTTCTCTGTCAACGTAACATAGAAAAATGTATCGCCTGCACGAATCGCTTCTACGAAAAGGGAATGAATGGACGGAAATACTTTCGGTATACGGATTCCTTGTTCATATAAATATTTCATCCAATCAATCTCTGAACGGACTTCCTCTAATGTTCGATGGCTACTATGAGTGAATCTCAAAATATATGGACAATTTTTCTTATATACTTCTAATACATAATTTTCAAAATCGCCAATCACTTTATAATGATCATCTAACTGAAAAAGGCACAATGCTTGTTGAATTAATGGTTCATTAAAGTATTTGCTTACAGATTGTTCCATTCTTTTCTCCTTAAATAAAATTTTACAACCATTAGACTAAAATTCTATGAAAAAAGTTACAATAATTTTTCATTCGTCTCCATTGACACATTTACTGCAATGAATAATAAAATTATGATGTATTGAAATATATTTTCTCTCATTAAAAAATAACAATGAGGAATAATTCTTATACATAGAAAGGGTTTTACTTTATGAGTGAAGTTCTTGTTGGAAGTGTCCTTTCAGCTCTTTCTACTGGGGTAGGAGCATTATTAATATTGTTATTTTCCGGATCTGTCAACCATAGAGGAAGAGATATTTTATTAGCTTTTTCTGCAGGGATTATGATGGCAGCTTCCTTATCCGGGTTAATTCCGGAAGCATTAGCATTAGGAAATTTTATGCAATTAACGATTGGAATATTGTTAGGAGTATTTGTCTTAACATTATTAGAAAGAAATATTCCCCATATTGACTTAGAACATACAAAAAAAGGAATAAAATTTGATGAAAAAGCGTTACTAATAATAGCTGCGATTACTCTCCATAACATTCCTGAAGGTTTATCCGTTGGTGTCAGTTACGCATCTGAAACGCCTGACACGGGAAATTTAATAGCATTTGCGATAGGGTTTCAAAATGCACCAGAGGGATTTTTAGTTGCTCTATTTTTAGTGAATCAACAAATTCATAAATGGAAAGCTTTTTTGATAGCAACTTTAACCGGAGCAATTGAAATTGTAACTTCAATACTTGGGTTTTATTTAACATCGATATTTGCTTCTTTAGTCCCATTTGGCTTGGCATTTGCAGCTGGAGCGATGCTATATATTATTTATAAAGAATTAATTCCAGAAAGTCATGGGGATGGTCATGAATTATCATCGACCTATTCGTTTATCATCGGTTTGTTGTTTATGATTTTTATCATGGAAATATTCTAATGGGACACAATTTGCGTGTCCCTTTTTATACATAGGCAAATTGTTTATTAAAAATCGTAACAAAATTACCTTCTGCTTTTATCACATATTCATTTTCCCTTTGTCTGAAACAACGGTGATACTCATTAATTAGCTTGTCCAATTCTTGACTATATTGAATAGTCTTTTCATTCGTAAATCCGTACATTTTCGCAGAAGCAATCATTTCTTCCCTTTTTCTTCTGATTGCTTTACTAATAATATATGGATCGGTATAACTACACACTTTACTCATCCTACTTTCTTACCCATTTAATTAAATGAACCCTATCTCACAGTCACAATGGACATTATGACAAAGAAATTTTTCCTTGTAAATAGATTCGCAAAACTAGACAATATTTTTAAAAAATTTCTAACGCTTTACGTTTTTCTTTCTTTATTCTAGCAATTTTCGACACTTTTCTTTCCGTTTATTAGACATTAATCTTGTCCATTTAACTCTCTAATTTCAATAAATATTCTTTTATCTCCGTTCGACTTCCCGCATAACCCGTTAATTTCCCATTTTTCCCAATAACACGATGACATGGAATAATAATAGGAATATGATTAGCACGATTAGCTTGGCCGACTGCACGTACTGCCTTTTTATTTCCAATTTTTTCAGCAATAAATTGGTAGGAACGTGTTTCTCCGTACGGTATTTTCTGTAACTCACTCCAAACGGATTGTTGAAATTTTGTCCCACTATAAAAAAGCGGTAATTGAAACGATGTCCTTTTTTTCTGGAAGTATTCCTGTAATTGTAGACAAGCTTCCATTAACAGTGGATAATCATCTTTTCTCACAACATCTTTTTCTACTTTCTCTTTCCATTCTTGAAAATCCTCATCCCCAATAAAAACTCCCGTTACATATGAACCATCGGTAGTAATATACAGTTGACCGATCGGGGTAGGTAGGACGGCATATAAAAGAATCATCATTATCTTTCTCCTTTTGATTGTTTTGTTAAATCACGTAATATGACAAATATTAAATCATTATTTCAAAATATAACTTTTTATCAACAACTTAAAGATTTTCCCTTGAAAAATCCAATTATTCTAAGATTTATTATGACAAAGGAAATATTATCTATATTTCAGGAAAATATTTGCTGTTTCAAACGCCAATTTTCGGTTATAAAATCTATAAATGCAAAATCTATTTTTCCAAGTTAGGTGATTCAACATGGCAAATAGAGACTCCTATTTTGACAATGCTAAATTTTTTCTAATCTTTTTCGTAGTTTTTGGACATATGATTCAGTCATACATCCAGGATAAAGAAAGTATTTTTGCTTTATATAAGACTATTTATGCCTTTCACATGCCTGCTTTCATTCTCATTTCTGGATATTTCGCAAAAGGGCTATGTAGTAAAGGTTATATTAAAAATTTGGCTAAAAAGTTGCTAGTACCATATCTCATTTTCCAAGGTATATATTGCACTATTTTATTCCTTTATATTAAATTATCAAACTATGAATCTCAATCCACTAGATCCGCAATGGTCATTATGGTTTTTGCTTAGCTTGTTTTTCTGGAACCTTCTACTCATATTATTCAAAAACCTTTCACCTATAATTGGACTAGCCATTGCTTTTGTTATTGGGATTGCTGCTGGATATTTTGATTTTATTACAAATTTTTTAAGTTTATCGAGAACATTAGTGTTCTTTCCTTTTTTCCTCTTAGGCTATCATTTAGGGGAAGAGAAATTGAAAGTAAAGGCGAATATGCAGCTGAGGATTATTTCTATTCTAGTTTTTACTGCCGTTTTCCTTTTCTTTTATTTGAACCAAGAAGTTGATTATCATTGGTTATTAGGATCTAAACCTTATTCAGAAATGGAAGATGTTTCATATATTTCCGCAATAAAACGATTATTGATCTATATTTTAAGTATTATTACTACATTCTCTTTTTTCTTGTTAGTTCCTAGAAAAAATTACTTTTTTACGAAAGTCGGTAAATATACTCTTTATGTCTATTTATTGCACGGATTTTTTGTTAGAACATTCCGTGAAAGTGAATTAAAAGATATGCTTCCAGAATTTCAAGCCATTTGGTTAATAGCTATAGGATCGCTACTATTGACATTTTTATTGACAAATAAAATTGTCATATCATTTGTTCAACCGTTCGTGGAAATGCAGTTTTCCCGTTTAAAACAATTATTTTCTTCTATAAAACGTGAAGATTATAAATATGAACGTTAAGGTCCGATTGTTTCGGGCCTTTTCTAATTGCATTGTTTCTATAACTTTCATCTTGTAAAATAATGTAGACAAGAAAACGAAGGAGTATGAACATGAAAGTAGTGTTAAGTACGTTAAATGCAAAATATATCCATATGAATTTAGCTATCCGATACTTAAAAGCTTATGCTGAACCGGAATTTTCAGTGGAACTCGCTGAGTATACGATTAAAGATCCATCTTTAAATATTGTTACGGACTTATTTTTAAAGAAGCCGGATGTTATCGGCTTTAGCTGTTATATATGGAATATTGAAGAAACGATAAAAGTCATTCAAATGATTAAAAAAATAGATCCAAATATCAAAATTGTTTTAGGTGGTCCTGAAGTTACGTATGACTGTCATTACTGGTTGAATCGAATTCCTGAAGTTGATTGTATTGTTATGGGGGAAGGCGAAGCAACATTTAAAGAACTATTAGAAGTCTTTTCTAAAGGAAATGACCTTTCTGATGTGAAAGGAATTTCCTATCGCTCGAATGGAAAAATAAAGATCAACCAACAACGAGAAAAATTAGATTTAAAATCGCTACCTTCACCATACAGATTTGAAGAGGATATCCCTCATTTATCCAAACGAATTGTTTATATGGAAACAAGTAGAGGATGCCCTTTTAGTTGTCAGTTTTGCTTATCGTCGATCGAAGTAGGAGTAAGGTACTTCAATCGAGAGGCTGTGAAGGAAGACATTCGTTATTTAATGAAAAATGGGGCAAAAACAATTAAATTTGTCGATCGGACATTTAATATTAGCAGAAGTTACGCCATGGATATGTTTCAATTTTTAATTGATGAGCATTTACCAGGTGTGGTTTTTCAATTTGAAATCACAGCCGATATTATGAGACCAGAAGTTATTCAATTTTTAAACGATCATGCTCCAAAAGGGTTATTTCGCTTTGAAATTGGAGTTCAGTCAACGAATGATCTCACAAATGAATTAGTCATGAGAAAACAAAATTTTGAAAAATTAACTCGTACGGTTACGATGGTCAAAGAAGGGGGAAAAATTGCCCAACATTTAGATTTAATTGCAGGTCTACCGGAAGAAGATTATTCATCTTTTCGAAAAACATTTAACGATGTATTTGCATTAAGACCGGAAGAACTGCAACTAGGATTTCTAAAAATGTTGAGAGGAACAGGCCTTCGCCTTCGTGCCAATGAACATGATTATATATTTATGGACAATGCCCCTTATGAGATTTTAGGAAATAATGTTTTAACCTTTGAAGAAATTATTAAAATTAAACAAGTAGAAGATGTATTAGAAAAGTATTGGAATGATCATCGAATGGACCACACGATTGAATATTTGGTCACTCATGTTTTTGAAACACCATTCGACTTTTTCCAACAATTCGGTACTTTTTGGGAAGAGCAAGGGTGGGCAAGAATTGGACATCAACTGGAAGATTTGTTTACCCGTTTGCGAGAGTTTATTTCTTTCTTGAATATTGATGAGAAAGAAATCGTGGAAGGCCTTATGAAATTCGACTATTTAATTCGGCAAAAATATAAACCAAGGAAGCAATGGTGGGAGCCGACTGTTTCAAAAGAAGAGCGACAAAAGATATACGAAACATTGAAAGAGGGAACATTACCTATTCAATTACCAACGAATGAACGAGAATTATTTAAATACACTTTGATAGAAAAGCTACCATTTGATTTACAACAATTTAAAGAGAAGCAAACAATTGTTTATGAACCTTCCTATTTACTTATGTACTATGATGGACACGGCAATAATTATGATCTAGTTTTGAAATGAATATGAAAAAATCAAGTTTAGACATCATCATTCTTAAACGAAATGATGATGTCTTTGTATAATTTAATGGCCTATTTTCTCTTACCTTTATTTTGATTCGATAATAATACATCTATTTGTTTATTTGCATTCATCTCTCCGAATTCCGTTCCAAATTCTACTCGATCTTGAACGTTTTTCTCTTTCTTTATTTTCTTTTTACTCACCCTCTATTCTTCCTCCCCTTTTTTGAATTACGGTTTGCCCCTTTCATTGAATCTTCACCGTTTGCAAATTCTGCACTAAATTCCGTTTCTTCTTGATTTTTATACGGTGTTTTATTATTTTTCATTGCAGCATCTTTCTTCGCTTTCCTTTTGGCCATTGTATTCCCTCCTTTTCATTTTTAGGTTTCCTTAAGTTTTTAAAATCATTCAAAGTTTCTTTTAAGAATAAAAAAAGGTAGGAATACTCCTACCCAATAATAATTCTTTCTTTTGGATAATGATAATGATCGGTTTTTTGATTTCCTCCAAGCATAAAGAGAAATGAAATAATCCCGACACGACCAATAAACATTAATATCATTAGAACTATCTTTCCTAAAGTCGTTAAATCTGGGGTAATCCCTAAAGATAACCCCGTTGTACCGAACGCTGATGCCACTTCAAAAATGATTTCCAATAACGTATGTGACTCTGTTATCGATAATATAATCACGCTCGTTACACAAATCATCATTGCTAACATAGTAACAACAAGAGATTTTGTAAGGTCATCCGGATGAATTTCTCGTTTAAAAATTTTAATTGATGGATTCCCTTTAGCAAAATAGTATAAGAACAGTAAATTTAACGCAAATGTAGTTGTTCGGATACCTCCTCCAACCGAACTAGGAGAAGCTCCGATAAACATTAAAACACTCATTACTAATAAAGTTGGCTCTGTTAGTTGCTCAAGATCCAACGTTGTTAGTCCTGCACTTCTAGTCGTAACCGATTGAAATAATGAATAGAAAAAGCTCTCATGCCATGATTTCCCTTGGAAAAAATCATTGTATTCCAATAAAAATATGAGAAGTGTTCCGAATACAATTAATAAACCAAACATGATTGTTGTAATCTTAGTAAAAAGCGAAAATCGAAATTGTCGATTTTCTTTACTTTTCATGATAAAATCTTTCGTCTCAATTAATACAGGAAATCCAATCGCACCTAGAATAATAAGTAATATATGTATAAATTGAACAAAATAATCATGAGCAAATGGTTTTAATGACTCTCCGGTTATATCAAATCCAGAATTTGTCGTGGCACTTACAGCTGAAAACAACCCCTGTAAATAAGCTTCTTGCCAAGTATCATAATAGGTCAAAAAATAGGTTCCTAATATCATTGAACCAATCAATTCCACCATAATAAAAATAATTAAAATCTGCTTTAATAATTTTACAACACCGGCTAAATTCGTTTGGTTTTGATCCGTCATAATTAATTTTCGTTCTTTTAAACCAATCTTTTTCCCAATTAATAGCCATAAAAACGTTCCTAAAGTCATGACGCCGACACCACCGATTTGCAACATAATGATTAAAAAGAAAAAACCGGTGGTCGAAAACGTATCTGAAATATTGACAGTCGTTAACCCAGTTACACTGACGGCACTAACAGCAGTAAATAAATAATCAATAAATTTAACATGCACGCCTTCCTTATGGGCAACAGGTAAGCTAAGTAATATTGTGGAGAAAGCTACTGTAATAAAATAAAAGCTAACAATTAATCGAGCTGGAGACATTTGGTTCAACTTTGAACGTATATGATTTAACACGATAACATTTCCTTCCCCATTTATTCAATTATTTATATTGTAAAAATTATCATCATTTACATAAATCTTTCAAGCTTATTCTTAACATAATTTTTAATCTTTACCAATCATGATTTAGTGTAAAACAACCATACTATAAACAAACATAAAAGAAAAGAGGTGGTATTTATGGCACGCTCTTCAAATAAACTTCTTGTTCCAGGTGTAGAACAATTTTTAGATCAAGTTAAGTATGAAATTGCTCAAGAATTTGGAGTAACATTAGGAGGCAATACCGTTTCAAGAGCAAATGGCTCTGTTGGTGGAGAAATAACAAAAAGACTAGTCCAACAAGCCCAAGCCCAACTAAACGGAAAAAATGAATAGAAAAGCGGAGGCACATCTAGAACGCCGTATGAACGGGAGGGCCTCTCGCATTGAGATAAAGGAAACACGACGAGACACGAGTCGATGTTGAGAGAGGTCATCGTTCACTAGGCGTTCGTGCCGAAGCTAGACAAATAGAAAAGCGAAGGCGAGCGCCTAGTGGCGTACGAACGGGAGTCACTCCTGCACTGAGTTAAAGGAAACACGGCGACCTACGAGCCGATGTTGACTTATCGTAGGGGAAGGAGTGACTCGTTCGCTAGCCACTGCGAGCCGAGCTAGACAATCCAAAAAGCGAAGGCTCACAAAGAACGCCGTATGAACGGGAGAGCCTCTCGAACTGAGATAAAGGAAACACGACGAGACACGAGTCGATGTTGAGAGAGGTCATCGTTCACTAGGCGTACTTAACTAGCATAAGTAACTCCAATATAAATTAAAAAGTCTGATGATTAATGCCCATCAGACTTTTTATTATAATTATGACCGTTTTTCTGTTTCCCAGGTCCATTATTTCCTTTTCCATGATTATTTTTTTCTTTCATAGGACCATTTTTTTCTTTTCTTTGTTTTTCATGATTTTTATTTTTATTTTCTACATGTTGATTAGGTTTAGGACGATTTTTTCCAACAGAAGGATGTTCTTTTCTTTTTTCTTTTTTTCCATGTTGGTTGTTATGCTTTATTTTTGATTGCTGTTTTAAATGGTTTTGATTTTTTTGTTTAGAAGAATTTTTTCTATGCTGTTCTTTTTTATGATTCATATGAGGGCGATCGTTACTAGGTTGTACATAATTCTTTTCAAAGAATTGCTTAGCCTTGATTCTTTTTAAATGTTTATTATGATGGTACCTCTGTCTTACTTTATCCCTTACCTTATTATGTATAACATTACTACTTTTTCCCTTTTGCATAGATTGATTAATCGACATATTATTTTTTTCAATAACTTGATAAGTGGTAGGCTGGGTATTCATTTGTTTTATGTTTTTATTTCCTTCTGCTTTTTCGATCATCCATTTCCCAGTGGATAAACCATGTTTTTTTGCTTGTTTACGATCTTGTTTAGTTGCTTCAATAATGGTAATTTCAGCATTGGAGGACTGTTTAATATCTTCTGATACATTTTGAATCGTTTTTTCAATTTCCGATTTTTGTTTTGAATTTTCTTTTTCATATACTGTCGAAAAAACAATAACATCATTATCAATAAAACCGAGATCTTTACTTTTTGAAAAAATTTCTTTTGATACATCAGATAAATGTTTTTGTTTATAATCGGTTAATTGTTTTATCAAAATATTCCCTTCATGGTTGAAAGCGCTTATTTTAATTACCTGTAACTGATCATCAATTTCAAGTTCTAAACTTGGATCCATGTCAATCGTAACAAAGGCATGTACCTGATCACTCATTTTCCATGTAAACATACCAACAATAACGAAGACTAGAACGGTACATGCAGCAATTACAGTTTTCCAAGGCCATGTTAAAAATGGATGATCAGATTCTTGCTGAATGTAAATTTCATCACCTATTTGAACATTCGGAAGAGGCTTTTTTGCTTTAATAAATTCTCCCTCAGGGGTGAGTAAGGTAATAAAATTTTTCTTTTCACCAATGACAATCCCTTTTTTCACGCTTTCAACACCCCTTTTATATAATCCTTCATATATGGAAAATCTCCATATAAAATTAACGATACTGCAATAATATATTTTCGATTTCTTTCAATCGTTTTACGACTAACTTGAACCAAATCTTCCAATTCTTTTATCGGCAACCTCTTTTTCTCTAATAAGAGTTTCATTAAATCTTTACGATTGGCCAGTTCAAGTGCTACCCTCATTGCATTTTCTCTTGCGTCGGAATGTTTTGGACTTATTTCTGCTAACTCATGGACTGTAAGATTAAATGTAGATAATAATTCCTGAAACTGCCTAATTTCTTCTGCTCTATTTAACGCATCTATATTTTTTTCATGAAGATCCATAGAAATATGGTCTTCCATTGTTGGCTGAAGTTTAGCACCAAAATCCTCATCTTCAGATGATAATTGAAGAGGAATGTTATCATGTTTGCTTTGTGAACGGATGAAATCAATGACCCTTCTACGTATAATAACATCTGCAAAACTGATTAAGGATGAACCTTTACTTGGTGTATATTTTTCAATTGCTTCATTAAAAGCAATGAGACCAATGCTAAATTCATCATCGGTTTCTGATATATATCTTTTACAAACAGAAGAAACCGTTTTTGCAATAAAAGGTTTATATTCATTAATCAATTGATTTTGTAGTTCTTTGTCGCCATTTTGAACGTCCAATACTAGTTCTTCTAATGTTTTGTTCTTTTTTCTTTTTCGAAAAAATAAAATACTAAGCATTAGCCTCACCTCTCTTACAGAGCAATTATAACACACGGTCTATATCGGCAAGTTTATGGTTCGGCTAATAGCGTTAATCAATTTTTACTAATATAACAAAAATATGACTATCCTTTCGATTTTTTTACATTATATCTTACGAACGTTTCATAGAAATTAAGGGTATAAAAAAAATAAACCCGAGGTTTTTCCTCAGGTTATGTTAAGATGATGCTTCTTTCAATGATTGTTGACTCTTTCTTTTAGAGAAATAATATCCACCTAGGGCAATCGCAACTAAAATTACCCAAAATGTAATTTTCCATGGTGTTGATTCTGGAAAATGTTCATCTAGTACAGCTATTTTTGGATGTGCTAATGTATAAACCGTTAATTTTACTCCGACCCATCCAACAATTAAAAATGCAGCCGTTTCTAATGTCGGATACTTTTTCAGCAGTCTAACAAACCATGTAGCGGCAAATCTCATAATAACTAATCCTATAACTCCTCCTAAAAACATAACAATAAATTGACCGGCGTTTAGTCCTCCAATGGTAAAATTCCCAACCGGTTGGAGCGTTACCGCTAGCGCGACTGCTGCCAACATCGAATCAATGGCAAATGCAAGATCAGCTATTTCTACTTTTAACACTGTCATCCATAAGTTAGATCCTACGTTTGTTTTTATTTTTTCTTTTTTATTTTTTGGTTTTCTCTGTTTTAATATATGGTGAATGGAGATAAACAATAAATAGGCGGCACCTATGGCTTGTACCTGCCAAACATTAACTAAATACGAAATGATTAAAAGTGTTCCAAATCGGAACAGAAAAGCACCTAATAAACCATAAAACAGTGCCTTTTTCTGTAATTCACTCGGTAAATGTTTGACCATTACCGCCATAACAACAGCGTTATCCGCCGCTAAAATTCCTTCTAATCCAATTAGTACTAATAAAACCCATGCATACTCTATGAAGATTGTCATATCCATTAATATCTCCCTCCACCTATAGTTTTTCCTATCTAGGTGAGAGAGATGGTGATTTTTATTGGTAATTATCTAGGCATAATAAACATGTATTCAAGCTTCTTCCACTGCAAGCACGAAAAATTGATTAAACGCTACCATATTTCAATTTCAACTTACAACAAGAATTTTTTATACAAATCATCACTTTTTGAACAAAAAAAGAACCGGAATGGTCGGGTTCTTAATTCATATTTTCATCCATTGGATTCGATAAAGTGATATTTGGGTTTTTTTCTTGAAACCATCTTAAAGCAAAATCATTTTCAAATAAAAAGACATATTGGTCGAATCGATCTTTGACTAACAAGCTCCTAGAACTGGAGAGACTTTCATCAATTTTATCATTTTCTACCCAGCGGGCAATTTTATTTCCTAACGATTCTATTATTACGTCGACATTGTATTCATTTTTCATTCGGTATTCAAATACATCAATTTGTAATCGACCTACAGCACCAAGTATATATTCTTCCATTTTCGTCTTAAACATTTGGATGGCGCCTTCTTGAACAAGTTGTAATATCCCTTTATGGAATTGTTTTTGTTTTAAAACGTTTTTAGCAGTTACTCTTACGAAAATCTCCGGTGTAAATTGTGGAAGTTTTTCATAATGGAAAACAGGTTTTCCTCCAACAATCGTATCTCCAATTTGGTACGAACCTGAATCGTAAATACCAATAATATCTCCACTTACCGCTTCATCTACAGTACTTCTATCATCTGCTAAAAATTGAGTTGATTGGGATAATTTAATGACTTTACCAGTTCTTGATAAAATGACATTCATTCCCCGTTCAAATTTTCCTGAACAAACACGAACAAATGCAATTCGATCTCGATGCATTGGATTCATATTAGCCTGAATCTTAAAGACAAATCCCGAAAACTGTTTATTGAGCGGATCGATAAGCCCAATCTCTGACTTTCTCGGCTGTGGTGGTGGAGCAAATTGTAAATAGGCTTCTAGAAATGTTTGAACACCAAAATTCGTTAAAGCACTTCCGAAAAATACTGGCGTCAATGTTCCGTTTGAAATTTTTTCTTCTGAAAATTCATTTCCCGCTTCATCTAATAATAAAATCTCTTCTAATGTTTGTTCATATAAAGGAGAATTTTTTAACGGATGATCCACTGAAAGTTCTCCTTCTTCATTTAATGGAAGAAATCTTTCATTTGCATCTGTTCGGAACTGCTCGATTCTTCGATTAAAACGATCATATATTCCTAAAAACTCTTTTCCCATTCCGATTGGCCAATTCATTGGGTATGATTCTATTCCTAAAACTTCTTCGAGTTCTGCTAAAAGTTCCAATGGGGTTTTTCCGACGCGATCAAGTTTGTTTATAAATGTAAAAATAGGAATTCCTCTCATCCGACAAACTTTAAATAGTTTAATCGTTTGTTCCTCAATCCCTTTGGCACTATCGATGATCATGACGGCACTATCGACAGCCGTTAATGTGCGGTACGTATCTTCACTAAAGTCTTGGTGTCCAGGTGTGTCTAATATATTAACTCGAAAACCGTTGTAATTAAATTGCATAACACTCGAAGTAACGGAAATTCCACGTTGTTTTTCAATTTCCATCCAGTCACTAGTTGCAAATTTCCCTGTTTTTTTCCCTTTTACTGTTCCTGCAGAACGAATCGCTCCTCCAAATAGAAGCAACTTTTCCGTCAACGTCGTTTTCCCTGCATCGGGGTGAGAAATTATGGCAAACGTCCTTCTTGATAACACTTCTTCTTTGAAGTTAGACATATTTTTACCCTTTCTTTAAATAAAATTTTACACATAAAAAATAATACATGTTTCCCTAATTGAAAAGCAATGTTTTCTTTGTTCCACTGATGTGAAAACAACCGTTCATTCAGCTAGACATGGAAAATCTTTATTCACTATAATGTAAAGAATAGGGGGTGTTCCATATAGATACAATTACTCATACTTTGTTTGGTTTAGCATTATATGGATCGGTGAAAGATAAAGAGGAAATGGAGAAAAAAGAAAGGATGGCATATTTTATTACAGCAGTTGGTGCCAGCCAAATACCAGATATAGATGTCATATCAAAATTATGGGATACGGAAGGCTTATATCAAATGTGGCATCGAGGAATTACTCATTCGATTTTTTTAACTCCTATTTGGGCATTGTTATTTTACTTCATATGTTATTATCTTTTCCGCGTAAAAAGTTCAAGGATTTTTTTATTAGGCTTCATTGCTGTTGTTATACATAATACAAGCGATTTATTTAATGCTTGGGGTACCGGTTATTTAGAACCATTTTCTTCTATTCGCATCACTTTTGGGACCGTTCCAATTATTGATTTTGTCGTTTGGGTCATCTTTCTTGTTGCTTGGCTTTTTGCTCTGCGAAAAAAGAAACATACAAACAAGCAAGTGTATCCCATTTATCGTATCGCGTTTTGTTTAGTAGCTGTTCATTTCCTCATTCAAACCGTTCAAGGTTTATTAGTAGTCAAACCTTATTACGATAAATATGATCAAGTTGCGTTATCTGCAAATTTTATTCCTTGGGACTATCATGTGATTGCCAAAAAAGATGGAAAGGTAGATATTTTTTCAGATAATCTCTTCCAACCATCAAAAAAAGTGTATGAGCTTGAATCGAAAGAGGATGCAAATCTTGATTATCTCTTTTCTCAAAATCCAAAAGCCAAAACATTATACGAATGGTCACCATTTGTTGTAATTGTTGATGATGGTGAAAAATTAGGCGTTTATGATCCAAGGTTTTATCGGAACGGACAATCGTTCTTATTCGAATATATTGAAATGAATCATTCAAGGGAGTGAAGCAACTCCCTTTTTTTTTCTTAGACGGCACAACCAACACAATAAGTTAGTTGTGCCTTTTCCATTTCTCTTCAATAGTGTTTAAATATTCATTTGGTTCTTTTTTGAATCTTCTTTGTTTTATATGCTCGCCAATACGTTGTTCCCATTTATTCGCTTCAGTTTTATATGCTGAA